>JALHPA010000256.1 GCA_022842745.1 Pirellulales bacterium | reverse complement strand
GATCGCGGAAGCACCGCACAAATTTCGCCACGAACATTTCCGGCAACTCAAGTCGAACCACGTTTCACCCATGGCAAGAACTACGCCGGATCGAAGGAATGAACTCGGATCAAACGAAGGAATCGCCGCCGGAAATCACGCTTCAGCCCGAGTTCGGCGCGACCAGCCGCCCCTGCAACTGATCCGGCGGCTCGCTCCCCCCAAAAACCTGCAACCGCACAGGGCCAGACAGCCCAATGACGCTCTGCCGAAACTCCTCGGGCTTGCGAACCTTTCTCGGTCCATCGGCCTCGACCACGGCGATAAACATTCCTTCCCGCAAGTTCGCCTGCCATGCGGGGCTGTCCCGCTCCACGTGCGAGATGAGTACGCACCCCTCCCGCAGCAACCGGTCGTGCCGGCCGCGTTCCAGCAAACGCGGATCGGCCGCAGTGGCATAGTCCACTTGCAACCCCCGCCACGACGGCGGCGACGTGGTCACGATCTTCCGCCCGCCGACCGGGAACTTGGTCAGTTCCGCCTGAATTTCTCTCCGTCGCGCGCCCCGCTCCACCGTCAGCCGTACCACGGTCTCCACCTTCAATCGTCCCACGCGCAAGATCAATTGACCCGCGTCGGCGATCGGCTCGCCATCCACATGCGTGATGATATCGTTGGCCGCCACTCCCGACCCCTCCGCCGGGGCGCCGGCCAACACCCCAACCACTCGCACTCCTCCTGCCCCCCGCGCCTCCTCGGGCCGCAGATTCTCCAGCCGCAGCCCCAAGAAGCCGTACTCGAATTCCTTGCCTTGCTTCAACGCCTCGAGAATGCTCTTGAACGTCTCGTCCACCGGCACGGCAAACCCCGCCGCCTGTTCGTACCCCGCCGACGCTGCCACCGCCGTCGTGAGCCCGATCATTTCCCCCTTCAAGTTGATCAGCGCCCCCCCGCTGGTCCCCAGATTCAACTTGGCGTCCGTCTGGATCAGCGTCCCGTAGTGGTGCAACTGGTCCTTGCCATTCCCTCCCCCATCTGGCTGCGCAGGCGCCAATTTCCGCGACAAATTGCTGATGATTCCCCAGCTTGCGCTCGCCTGGCCATCCCGCGCGATCGCGTAGGGATTGCCCAGCGACGCCACGAACTGCCCTTTCCGCAGTTTGCTGGCATCTCCCAAGGGCATCGGTGCAAAGGCGCTCCCCCCGGCGTCCTGTAATTCCAGCACCGCCAGGTCGCTACGTGGATCGGCCGCTTTGATCTTCGCGGCGTAGACCTTCCGATCGGCCGTCGTCACCCAGTGCTGCGACCGCGCGCCTACCACGTGATAATTCGTCACCACCAATCCCTTGGCGTCGACGATTACTCCGGTACCAAAGAAGTCCGGCACAAAGTCCGGATCGTGCGGATCCGCCGACTTTTGCCGGGCCAAGGGAAACGCGCGCTCCGCCGCTCCCCTCGGCGTTCGGTCCGGTCCCTCGGCGGCCCCCTCCGGCGCGTCCACCCGGGCAATAGCCACCACCGACGTTTCGCACCGAGCAATCGCCGCCACGAGCGATTCTTCCAAGGCGGCAGAAGCCGCCGCGCCGCTCGGCTCGCCCTGTTGGGACTTTGCTCCCCCGGCCAAAAGTGCCCCCCAACACCCCAAGCCAAAAACGATCCGGCCCATCCACCGCCGCGCCGCAACCCCGGGTGAACCACACCGAACCTGGCCGCTAACAAGCCTTCCGCCCGCGTAATGCACCGTCCGCGCCGCCATAGTTCACCTTCGTATCCCATGGGTGAGGCGCATTCGGTGAACGGACGCGGGCACTACCAAAGTCAGCCCGGCGTCGGCTAGCTGGGACTTATTCAGCGCTCCCCTCCCCGTCGCCGCCGTCTTCCCCAGCTATCGTGGCCACCGCATGCACCCCCGCCGAAAGTATCTTCCCCCGAAGTTCTTCGACCAGGGCCGGATTCTCTTGCAAGTACGCTCGGACCTTTTCCCGTCCCTGCCCCAGGTGCAACTCTCCGTACCGGAACCATGCCCCCGATCGCACGATCAGCTTCTGGGCGATGGCCAGGTCCAGCACATCCCCCTCGTAGCTAATCCCGCCATTGTGCATCATATCAAATTCGGCCACCCGGAACGGAGGCGCTACCTTGTTTTTCACCACTTTGGCCCGCACCCGCTGCCCGACCACCTCTTCCCCATCCTTGAGCTGGCCAATCCGCCGCACATCGATCCGGCACGAGCAATAAAACTTCAGCGCCCGTCCTCCCGGCGTCGTCTCCGGACTGCCGAACATGACCCCGATCTTTTCCCGGATCTGATTGATAAAGATCACGCAGGTCTTGCTCTTGGAGATCGCCCCCGTCAGCTTGCGGAGCGCCTGGCTCATCAGCCGGGCCTGCAAACCGACGTGGCTATCCCCCATCTCGCCGTCCAGTTCCTTCTGCGGGACGAGCGCCGCTACCGAGTCGACGACGATAATGTCCACCGCGTTCGATTTCACCAGCATTTCGGTGATTTGCATCGCCTCTTCCCCGCTGCTGGGCTGACTGACCAGCAACGTTTCCAACTCTACCCCCAGCTTTTTCGCCCAGCTTGGGTCGAGCGCGTGTTCCGCGTCGATAAACGCCGCGATTCCGCCCGCGCGCTGCGCCCGCGCCACCACGTGCAAGGCGAGCGTCGTCTTGCCGCTCGACTCCGGTCCAAAGACTTCCAAAACCCGCCCCTTGGGAAAACCTTGCCCACCCATCGCGATATCCAGCGACAGGCTGCCCGTCGGAATCCCCTCGATCCGCACGTTGCCCGCCGCGCTCCCCAGCGGCATGATCGCCCCTTCGCCAAATTGCTTGTCAATCTGGGCAATCGCGTTTTTTAGCGCCGCAGGCGTGGTGGCGCGCTCCGCGACGGCGGCATTCTTGCCCCCCTCGTCGCCAGCGGACCCCCGATCGGACTTGGTTGGCTTGGCGGTTGCGTCTTTCTTGGGCATACGATGATTCGTTTTTACGGCGGTGACCATGAGTGTGCGCTTTCCTGAGCCAAGGGTTCCCTCACCCCGTCCCGCGGCCGACAGCCGGCCGCCGCAATCGGGCGTGTGATGAACGTCTGGACAGTATATCGGCGTACACTCACCTCGGCAAGACTTTTTTTGACTCTTTTTCGGCGGCAACGCGCCAGCCGCCAATTCTACCAAACCGGATCATTCCGCCAAACCGAGAGACTGGCTTTGGCGCTGCTCCTGCTCCCGGCTTCTGCGCCCTGCCACCCCGTAAGTTGGGCCGCGAGCTAGCTTCCGCCGCCTTCACCTTGCCTCCGGGTCGCATAAGACCATACTAGCTGCGGGTCTTGTGCCCGACCTTGCCGCCGCGCTCGGAACTGCCCATTTTCTTCGCGAACAGCTTAGCCCGCCTCCATGAGCCACTCTCCCGGTCCATCGGCAGGCCCATCCCCCGATACCCATCCCCACGCCGTTTCAGTCGAGCAACTTCTCCGCTCCCACGGGGTCGATCGCGGAGCCGGCCTTACGCGGCAACAGGTTCTCGAACGTCGGGAGCGTCATGGGTTCAACGAACTGACCCCACCTACCGTAACCCCCGCGTGGCGTAGATTGCTGGCCCAGTTCAATGAGCTGGTCATCTGGATCCTGGTCGCGGCCGCCGCGCTCGCGGCCGGCATGGGGGAATGGACCGATGTCGCCGCGATTCTGGCTATTGTCCTGCTCAACGGACTGCTCGGCTTCTTTCAGGAGGAACGCGCGGAAAAAGCCCTTGCCGCCTTGGAAAAAATGGCCCGCCCGATGGCCCGCGTCATCCGTGATGGCGTGCTTCAGTCGATCCCCGCCCGCGACATTGTCCCCGGCGACTGGATCGAACTGGAAGCCGGCGATTTTGTTCCCGCCGATGCCCGCTTGGCGCAGACCGCCAGCTTCAAGACGCACGAAGCCGCCCTGACGGGAGAATCGCTCAGCGTCGAGAAAGACGCCATCGCCGTCCTGACTGCGGAAACTCCGCTTGCCGATCGCTGCAACATGGCCTACATGGCCACCTCCGCGGCCGCCGGAAAAGCCAGCGCCGTCGCCGTGGCCACCGGAATGCAAACCGAGCTTGGTCGTATCGCCGCTCTGCTCCACGCCACCCAGCCAGAACCGACGCCGCTCCAGCGCCGTCTCGCCGAACTCGGTAAGATCCTGCTGGTCGTCTGCTTGATTATCGTGGCGGTCATTTTTGGCCTGCACATGCTCCGCGGCGGCGACTGGGTCGAAGTCCTGCTGCTCTCCGTTAGCCTCGCGGTCGCGGCCGTCCCCGAGGGACTTCCCGCCGTCGTTACCATCGCGCTGGCACTCGGCCTGCAGCGTATGGCCCGCCGCAATGCCCTCGTCCGCAAGCTCCCCAGCGTCGAGACGCTCGGCGCCGTGACCGTTATCTGCTCCGATAAGACCGGCACGCTCACGCGCAATCAAATGACCGTTCAGGAGATCCACGCGGGGGGAATCACGTACTCGGTCACGGGCGCTGGCTACGATCCCGACGGGAAGTTCCATGAGGTTCCCGCCGCCGATCGGTCCGCGTCCTCCGGTCCTCCCAAAGATACAGTCGATGTAGCGCAACGTCCCGATCTGGCCCGCGCCCTGTTCATTGGCCTCCGCTGCAACGGCGCTCGGATCGAGCGCGGTACATCGCCCGAGGCGACTCGAGTTATTGGCGATCCTACGGAAGCGGCCCTGCTGGTTGCCGCCGAAAAGGCCTCCCTCGCCTCCGCCAGAACCGACTGGACCATCCTGCGCGAAATTCCCTTCGATTCCGATCGCAAACTCATGTCCGTTCTGGGGCGCGAACGCGACGGCGCCGCCGTCGCCTACACCAAGGGCGCCTGCGAGGCCCTCCTCCCCCGCTGCACCGCCGAACAAATCCAAGGCCTCGTCCGAGACCTTCGCGAAGATCGCCGCCGCGAAATCCTCGCCGAAAATTCGGCCCTCGCCGATCGCGCCCTCCGCGTCCTCGCCCTCGCCTACCGGCCCCTCGATTCACCCGACGAACCCTCCGTCGAAGAAAACCTCGTCTTCGCCGGTCTGGTCGGAATGATCGATCCCCCCCGCCCCGAAGCCGCCGACGCCGTCCGCAAGTGCCGCGCCGCGGGCATCCGCCCGATCATGATTACCGGCGACCATCCGGCGACCGCCGTCGCCATCGGCCGTAGCCTGGGCATCGCCAACGGCCAGGCAATCGCCGGCGCAGAGCTGCAATCCCTGTCGGCCGACGAATTCGCCCGCCGCATCGCCGAGTTTTCGGTCTATGCCCGCGTCACGGCCGCCGACAAACTCCGCATCGTCCAAGCCTGGAAGCAGCATGGCGAAATCGTGGCCATGACCGGCGATGGAGTGAACGACGCTCCGGCAGTCCAAGCCGCCGATATCGGCATCGCGATGGGAATCGCCGGCACCGATGTCACGAAGGCCGCCTCGGACATGGTTCTCACCGACGACAATTTCGCTTCGATCGTCAACGCCGTCGAAG
>JALHPA010000255.1 GCA_022842745.1 Pirellulales bacterium | reverse complement strand
CGGAAGCAGCGGATTGTATTCTTGTATCGGGAGGAAGCTAAAGTCGTGTTTGTTTTATACGAAGATATTCCCATGAAGGAGGGCAATCCCGATTCGCCGTTTTGAAGTAACCGGCTACGCCTACGCAATCGATTTGAGAGGGTGACGTTTCAGCGGAACGACGGGACGATAACCACGACCGTGACGTATAGGTACTGCGCTCGGCGGCTGTTGGATAAGAATGTCGTCCAACGTCTTGCAGGTCGTCAGGCACGGGGCGCCTGACCTACTGAACTAACTTTATACCGGCAAGACGCGGTGGGTGCATCGCGTAGGACAAAGTAACTCCACAAACAGTCGAGAAATAGAATGGCTACCACCAGTGGCGTGTTGTCAAGAGTTAATGTGTTGGTGCTAATGAGTGGTATGGTAGTTCTATTGTATCTAGCCCTTGGAGACAACGCAGAGAGTTCGCAACGTACCGAACCGGCCAAACGACAGCCGGTGGGTCGATCTCGGGAGACTCAATTGGACTTTCCTCGAATGGGTGGGCCTCGCCGGCTTTTGACGCGACGGGATTTGTCGGCGATCGCGGTAGGTGAATTGGAAAAGGTTTCAGTGTCGCACGCTGTACTGGAGGACAGTGTAATCGCGTTCTTGATGCAGTTCCCTCGTCTTGCAATCGTCGTGCTGGAGGACACGAATCTCTCAGATCGGGATCTAGCGCTCTTGTTTTCTGCGATCGAGTGCACATATCTAAACGCGATTGGCACTGACTTAACGGATTCATCCATTGGGGTACTGGCTGAAGAACGGTCGCTAAAGAGTGTGAATTTGGCGGACACGGCTGTGACTATCGAGGGCCTGAAGAAGTTGAAACAACGTCGCCCTGACTTGGATGTCGACTTGTGACGCGGGTCGGAGAACGCCGAAACCATGAGGGATTATCGCAATCGCCTGAAGAAGGTGACGTTTAAGCGGAGGGATGGGACGATTAATAGGACCGTGACCTATAGGTACTGCGCGGCGACGCTGTTGGATGAGTATGTCGTTTAGCGTCGCGCAGATCGTCAGGCACGGGGTGCCTGACCTACTGAACTGCGCGGCGACGCTGTTGGATGAATATGTCGTTTGGCGTCGCGCAGATCGTCAGGCACGGGGTGCCTGACCTACCGAACTGGCGATGCCTGGAAAGGGCCGCAGGACTTCCTCCGCTGGATTTGAGGTTGTTCGCGAAACTGTGGTTGGGGCCTTCCAGCCTGTTGAAAAATGCCTTCGTGGCATTTTTCAACCGAGCCAAGTTCGCAGCAAGCTGCTCACGGCTCGCAAAATCCCGACTTAACAGCCGTGATTTTGTGATCCCATCCATGTGATCGCGCAGCTCGTTGAGTTTTTCAACGGACTGCTACACGGGGTTATCGAACTGTCTTTCTTGCGCGGTGGCGGGCCGGACGGGCTGATGCGGGCTGCCGTATTTCTGGGCGAATCGCTAAAATGGTCGGCGTAACTGGCACTCTGGGGACCATTCGACGGCAATGGCTCGAATTCTTGTTACAGGCGCCACCGGGTTTATTGGCGGGCAGCTTGTCGAAGCGCTTCTCTCGCGCGGCGAACAGGTGGATTGCCTGGTCCGACGCTGTTCCAACCCGGAGAGGATCGAGCGGCTTCGTTCGTTGGGCGCTGGCATCGTATCTGGATCGGTGAGCGACCCTGGCTCGCTGGCCGCGGCGGTGGCTAGGGCCAAGGCGATTTATCACCTGGCCGGGCTGACGCGCACGGTGCGTAAATCCGAGTATTTCGAATGCAACGCCGAGGGGGTCACGAATGTTCTGGCCGCCGCCGCTGGCCTTCCTTCTCCCCCGACGGTTCTGGTCGTCTCGTCGCTGGCGGCCGCCGGTCCGTCGGCTGCCGGGCAGCCGCGAACTGAAACCGATCCCTGCCGCCCGGTTTCCATTTACGGCAAAAGCAAGCGCGCCGGGGAGCTGGCCGCCCATCGCTGGGCGGATCGGGCGCCGATCTCGATTATTCGCCCCCCGATGGTGATTGGGCAGGGAGATCCGGTATCCCTGGAAATGTTTCGGGTGATCCATCGGTCGGGATTACACTTGGCGCCTGGGCTGCGGCAGCCTGAATATTCGGTCGTCCACGTGGCGGACCTGGTGACGGCGATGATGGCCATTGTCGAACGCGGCGAGCGACTGCCTGCCGGTGGGCAGTTTGAGGAAGCGAATGGCAGGGACGATCCCGACGCCGCGAGCCTGGCAAATGGGTCGACTGCGCCCTGGGAGAACGGTTTTACCTCTCGACCGGAAGGACGCGATCGACGCGAAGCCTGTTTGTGCGGGCAGGGTTACTATTTTGTCAATTCCGGCCCCCCGGTGACGTTCTCGGAGCTGGGCCGGTTGGCTGCGCGGGCATTGAACCGGCGGGCGATCGTGTTGCGGTTTCCGGCCCCAGTCGTGTGGGTCGTTGGCGCGGCCGGAGAGGCCGTGGGCCGGGTGCGTCGCCGGGCATCGTTTTTCAATTGGGACAAAGCCCGGGAAGCCCGCGCGGGCCATTGGACCTGCTCGGGGGACAAGATCGCGGCCGGACTGGGTTTCCGCCCCGAACAGGGGATGCTCGCGCGGCTGGAGGAGACGGTGGCCTGGTACCGGCAGGCAGGCTGGCTGTAGAGGTGGGAGTGAGGCAGGGCCGGAACTCAGGCACCCCCCGGGGGGGGGCGTTCAAAATCCCGCATTTACCCCACGCGTTACATTTGACGCCAACCGCAAGATTGACCTAGAATTGCATGCGCGCTTATCGCAGAATTCGCCGCTGCGGGGGCCGCGGGCGAGTGGCAGGCTGGGCCGCCTGATGCGAGCGGGGACGGTCGATCGAAGACCGCCGGGGAGAGAATAGCGGAGCAGCCTGAATGGACGTTGAATCGTTTGCAGTGGAACGCCGCGGCGACGGCGCTGTGGTCGTCCGCGTCCCGTCTCGGCCCCAGGGAAAAGAGACGCTGCCGGACGCTGTTTTTGCCTTCCGAAACGGCGACCCCCAGTACAAGTATTGGGAGCAGTTTCTGCTGTTTAATCGCCCTAGCACGATGGAATCCGCCGCAGGTTGATCGGATTGACGCGGACAAAGTTCCATCGGCGCAATGCATCGGCCAGGGCTGGCAGAATGCCCTTCGCCCCGACTCGGTCGATCAGGCGAAGATGTCCAATCCCGGCGCTGCGTGGCAGGCGCAGTCTCCGCCTGGGCAGCAGTTTTGGGCGGCGATTCGCAAGTTCGCGAGCGGGAGCGCGTCTCCCACATTTCCGTTGGCGAGAAGCCGATCCAATTGCCAGGCGGCGCCCAATGGGCGGAAGCCCCTCTCCCAGGCCAGCGGCGGCGGGGGAAGTTCGGGAGTTTTCGCCCAGGGGGGGCAGGGCCGGCTTGCCGCGCAGCGGCAGTCGGGGGACGGGGTCAGGCGGTAAGTGATCGCCAATCGGGGCCGCGGAGTGAGCGCGATTTTTCGCAACGCCAACGAAAGCAGAGGCGCCGCCGCGGTGGGAGCGTATGCCGAGCGCAACATGCGAGAACGATCGGGAGAGGAGGGGCGAGCAGACCTGCGAAACGCAGACCGGGAAAAGCAGCGAACCAGAGAGCAAAAACCGGTCCATTCTTGGACCCGGAACGCCGCGCGAATCGCCGAATGGTGCGAAGCTGGCTAGCGATCGTTACTTCCGACGTGCCCGCTGCCACCCGTTGGCCGTGGAGGGGCTTAAATGGCGTGGCGATTGAGCAGCATTTTGCAGCCTTGGTGTCGGCTTATTTCATCGGCGCAGCGTTTGCGGTAGCGGAGCGTTAGCGTTAATCGAACCGGGATGGGTTCGCTCCGGCACGGTGAACCGCTTTCTTTTTTAGGGCGTCGGCCACACACGGACCGTTTTGTCCCACCCGCCGGACACGACAAACCTGCCGTTGGGGGCGATGGCGACTTTGGACACGGCCGCGGTGTGTCCTTCATAGGTCCGCAGAAGTTTTCCGCTGACCACGTCCCAGAGGCGGACTTTGCCATCCAGGCAACCGGTCGCCACTCGCTTGCCATCGGCCGAGAAGGCCACTCCCTCGACCCGACCGCCGTGCCCCTCCAGTTCGCGCACCTGTTCACGCCGCTGTAGGTCCCAGAGGCGCGCGCTGTGATCCCACCCGCCGGACAACAGCATTTTGCCATCCGACGAAATGGCCAGCGCCACGCACGAATCGGTGTGGCCTTCCAGTACGCCTGCCTCTTTTCCCGTCTCCACGTCCCACAGCCGAATGGTGGATTCGTCTCCGCAGGAGGCCGCCAGCTTTCCGTCCGGCGTGATGGCCACGCTCCAGACCCGGCGCGGGTGGCCAGCGAAGCGTTTTGTTTCCTTTCCGCTGGGGACGTCCCACAGCCGGACGGACCCATCCCACCCGCTTGAGACGAGTCGTTTTCCGTCGTGCGAGAGGGCGATGAAGTGATTGCTGTTTGCCCCCCCCTCAAATCGCCGGGCCAGCTTGTTTTGCTCGAGATCCCACATCCGGATAGCGCCGTCGTTGCAATTCCAGAAAGCGTGTTTTCCGTCGGCCGTAAACAGGGCGCAGCCCACGCTCCCTTGGTTTCCCGAGATCACCCGCAAGGGTTTGCCCGTCGATGCGTCCCACAGCCGGACGTCGAAGTCCCCACCGGCCACCCATTGGCCGTCGACCTGGTCTCCTCCGCCGGCCGAGAGGATGGTGCGGCTGTCGGGAGATACGGCCACTCCCCAAACGATGTCCCGATGCCCTTTCAACGTCCACTTCTCCGCGAATACCAGGCGTTCCGCGCTGATCGCCAATCGGCGAGCGCGGTGCCGCACCTCCGGGTCGGCGTGGGACCTGGCCGCTTCTTGCAGCGCCGGAAGCGCCGGAACGCCGATTTGGCCCAGTTCCCGGTCCGCCGCTTCCCGCTCTTCGTATGACTCGCTGGCCAACCGCGCGACGAGGGCCGCGATGTTGGCCCCCTCCGCGCCGTTCGTCGCCGAGGACCGCTCGGAACCGCTGTTTGGCTGTCCGTCCGCCGCCGTTCCCAACCCGGCGGCAACGCAGGCGATTGCGACCGCTCCCGCCAGGGCGCCGGCCCAGATCGATCCTGCGGCTTTCGTGGATGCTGGCAACCCCGTGGACAACACCGGTTTCATGATCGCTCCCCATGGTTTTCCGGCATTATAACCGCATTCGCGGCCGCGTCGTCCGCCGCATTCCGCCGCCCCCCCCTCGGAGCGGGCAGCGCCCGGTTCCGCGCCGGCGATTGCCGCACCGCAGACAAACACCGGTAGATCCCTCGCCGCTGTTTCGGCGCGAGATGGCGGTTCGGACCATTGAAAATGCCGCCGACGCGCTACTCGGATTTCGCTTCCAGCGCGAACCGATCGGGAAGAGAGGCCACCAGATGAGCGACTTTGACCTGTTCCAACTGGGACCTTGCCGAAGAGGCGATGCTCCGCAGGGCCTCCTGCAACCGGTTTTGGGCCTCGCCGTTCAGAC
>JALHPA010000254.1 GCA_022842745.1 Pirellulales bacterium | reverse complement strand
ATGCCGGCCAAAGTGGAATCCGATCCCCGCTCCGAATTAAGTGCCGCTCCGCTCCCGACTCGTCAGACAACTACGGCGCCGACTTTGGCGCAACCTATGGTTGAACCATCGCCAGCGGTCACTGCTCCAACCGTGCCTGTCCCGGCGACGAGAGTGGCGGCGACTCCGGTCGCGGATGTGCCGACCGAGCCAACCTCGCTCGCACGTAGCTCGACCCAGCCCGCGGCAGACTCCAACGCGCAGTCGAATGCGATTGCAATTCAGCGGTCGGCGGTCGATTCGGCCGACGTCGCCGCTTCAATCGGTCCAACATCTGTCGAACTGACTCGCACTGACCTTCGTCCGGCGATCGAAGCGGCCATCCGTCCCGCCTCCGCTGACGAATCAGCCAATGCGCGTGCTCAACCGTCCGTTGCGATTGCCGCTCCAAGCCGGAAAACTTCGGAATCGCCGAGCCTGACCGGGAGTGCGGCCGCAAACGCCCCTTCCCGCGCGACTGGCACTTCGGTTACCGCGCCGTCCTCTCAAGTCGAAAGCCCGTCCGTCGCCGCGTCCGGTAATCAGGATTCCACACCTCTCGAAACCAGCCGATCGGCTTTGTCTCGCTCAACCGCCGGATCCGCGGGAGTGGGCCGATCGGAGAACTTGGATTTTGACGTTGCGGCAGCATCCGCCCCGGCTCTCTCGGCCGCGGCGAGTCGCAGCGCAGCCAGCACTTCCGTGAATGATCCAACAACTCTACCTAGCACAGGGAATGCTGCTCTGTCGCGTTCCGTGAGTGGGCCTTCGCTCCCCTCCGCCGTCGCTCGCGATGAGTCCCCGGATGTCGCCGATGAACATGGCGGATTGCGGGTGGCCCGAGTCGATACCGACTCTGGGGCTGGCCTCGCGAGACGGGCTGGAGAGGGGTTGAAGGCCGATCGCGCGGCAATCGCCGGCACCTCATCCGCGGACACAGGCGCCCCGCGCGTCGTGGTGAGCGCCGGAGGAGCCGGGCGCGGCGATGGTGGAGGCCAACCCGCAGTGGCTATGACGTCGCAGGCGCCGCAGCCCACCCGAAATCAAGCCGGTGGAGTGCCGCTGAACGCGCTTGCGGCCGACACTCCAGCGCCAGGCGATAGCGCTTCAACCTCGGCCGATCCAGGGAATGCCCAGTCGGACCCGCCCGGCAATCCGGAAGTTGCAGTAGCCCGTTCCGCCGCGGCTTCTCTGGCTGGTCGGCCTTCGGACGATCTTAAGGAAGCGGGACTTGTGACGCCGGTGGGGGGCAGCATTGGGGCAGCCGCTCGCCTCAACCGCGATGAAGCAGGGCCGGCAAGCTTTGCGGCAGGGGACGCTGCACGAGTGCCGGGCAGATCGGTCGCTTCGCCAGCGGCTGCCGATTCGCAAGCGGACGAAGTTCAGTTGGCGAGTATTCCTCAGCCGGATGGCGCCGCGACCGGCTCGCCGCTGACGCCCAATAAGTCTGCCGGGGAAAGACGCCCGCTCGGTCTTCCAAATGGGAAGCTCAGCCCGGATGTCGGCGCGATTGCCGGTGATATCCGGGTCGCGGCCTCTGCCCTAGGCGCCGGCACGGCAGCCCGTCCGTCGCCGACGGAAGCAAACTCGGCTGGGCCAGCGGCGCATGTTGAGGCCGCCGGATCGTCGCTGGCACGGTCCCAATCGGTCGCCGGGCCAGGACTCGAATCGGCCATTCAGGCGCCCGAGTTGGCGACCGGTCAGACAGAAGCGAATAGCGCCAGTCAGCCTGCGGGAGCGATCGCTGCTCCCACGAAACGTAGCGGGGGAGTTCCCGTCGAGATTGCCGCGCTGGATGGTCCCGGTGGACTCGGCGCGGAGTTTTCGCCGGCGGTCGGCTCGCTTCGCCCGCAGGCACAACGTGACAGCACGCTAATCCACGACGAACCGTCTAGATTCCTGCGGCGCAACGTATCCGGAGCGCCCCCGGTGGCGGGTTTCATTCGCGACGCTGCGAAAGGTTTTGAACGGCGGGGCAGCCCCAACGGGCTGGGGCAAGGGCGGCAGAACAGCAAGACCGAAGAGGCAATCGAGCGCGGACTGGATTTTCTCGTTCGCTGCCAGCAACCCAACGGGAGCTGGAGCTTTCAAAAGTATCCAGGCGCCACGCCTGGCGATTTGCCGATGATCCAATCCGACACGGCGGCCACCGGATTGGCGATGCTGACTTTTCTAGGCGCGGGATACGATCATTTCGAGGACAAACACAAGGAATCGGTGCGGCGTGGCCTGAAGTACCTTGTCGAAGTCCAGCGTGAGAACGGCGACTTGTATGTGCCGCAGGAGGCCGAGTCCCACAAGAGCGCCTGGCTTTATAGCCATGCGATCGCCTCGATCGCGCTGTGCGAAGCCTTCGGCATGACGGGTGACGAGTCGTTGCGGGCGCCGGCACAAAAGGCGTTGGACTTTATTGCAGCAGCGCAGGATCTCAAATATGGCGGCTGGCGCTACCGGCCGGGGGAGGAGTCGGATACTTCGGTTTCGGGGTGGCAGTTGATGGCGCTTAAGAGCGGCGAACTGGCGGGCTTGAGCGTAAAGAAAGAGACCTACGATGCGGTGGAAAATTGGCTGAAGGCAGCCCAGGCAACGGGAACCAGGAGCACGCAGTTTGTTTATAGCCCGTATGTATCGGAAGCGAAGAACCCCGCGGGGAGGCGGCCGTCGCGTGCGATGACGGCGGTGGGGTTGCTAATGCGAATGTATATGGGCTGGGATCGAACCAACCCCGAATTGGTCGCGGGCGCCGACTACCTTCGCGACAACTTGCCACAGTTCGGTTTCGCGGCCAATCCTGCCAGGGATACATACTATTGGTACTATGCGACTCAGGTCATGTTTCACATGAAAGGGGACTATTGGAAACAGTGGAACGGCGCCCTTTATCCGCTGTTGATCGGGTCGCAAGTCAGTGCGGGGCCCACCGCGGGGAGTTGGGATCCGGCGGGCAGAATTCCGGACCGTTGGGCGGGCCAAGGTGGAAGGATTTATGTCACGACGCTCAATCTATTGTCGCTGGAGGTCTATTACCGGCATTTGCCGATCTACGAATCGACGGCCAAGTAATTGGCCGCAACAGTCCTTTTGGGCCAGTTCGGTCAACGATCCGGCCGCAGCGGCCGGGCGGGTTTTGGATTGGTCGCCGATTTTGGATCCACCGCTCGTAGCTCGACCTGGTCGAGGGAGATTTCCCCCACCGCCCCGAGCAGGCCAATATGGACGATGGCCTCGCGCGCGTTCGCCGGGACGCGAAACTGGCCGGTTTCCCGCTTCCATGGAAACGACCCGCGCCACGGTCCTAGCCAGGAACGTCCAAGCTGCGCACGATTTTCGTCGTAAAACGTGATCGATGCGACCGGCAATTCATCGGGAGTCTGCCCAGGGGCGATATCGCTGCCGCGGACGGTCGCCGACAACTCCAGCACCTGCACTTTGCGACCGTCGACCGCCAAGCCTTGCAGCACACGGCAACTGCGTCCGCCCGTATCGTTTTTGAACTGGACGTAGCGTTTGCCATCCGGGGCGTCGGCCGCTTCTTCAACGGTCATTTGCCGCTGGTAGTACCAGCCCACCGGCTCGCCGCTTTCCCCGGCCATTTGCTCGAAGCTGCTGTTAATGAGTTTGGGGTTGGCGGGGTCGGGCAACACCTGGCGGCCGCTTTCCGCCTGGCCGGTCATGGGGACAAAGAGCGTGGGGCGAAGGACTTCCCGTTCCAGCTTGTCGCCCCGTTTACGGAACAAGTAGAGGATCTGTTGGTACCGCTCGCCGACCGGGACGACCATTCGCCCCCCGTCGCGAAGCTGTTCAACGAGGGGCTGAGGGACTTTTTCCGGGGAGCAGGTGACGATGATCTTGTCGAACGGCGCATGCTCCGCCCAGCCTTGGTAGCCGTCGCCGATCTTGGTCTTCACGTTGTTGTACTTGAGACGCTTGAGCGTGCGAGCGGCCTTTTGGCCCAGCGATTCGACAATTTCAATGGAGTACACCTCCTTGACCAGCGGACTGAGGACGGCGGCCTGGTAGCCGCTGCCGGTGCCGATTTCCAGCACCTTGTCGTCCGGCTGGGGGTCGAGTTGCTCGGTCATAAAGGCCACCACGAACGGTCCGGAGATCGTTTGGTGCTCGCCGATCGGCAGGCTCATGTCGAAGTAGGCCAAGGGGGCGTCCTTGGCGGCGACAAATTCGTGCCGCGGCGTGTCGCGCATGGCCTGAACGACGCGCTCGTTTTTGATTCCGCCCGCCACGATTTCCTCGTCGACCATCCGGTTGCGGGCCTCGACGAAATTGGGCTTTCCGCCCGCCAGGCGGTTGGGAGTCGCCGGGCGGGCGGTTCGCTGGGCGAGGTAATCAGGGACCGGCCGAGGAGCGGAAACGGAGGGCTCCGCGCAGCAGAGAACTCCAACGGCAATGACCGCCAGGGCCGCTACGGTTTGGGGAGTGAGCCGCATAGGGTTGACCTGAGGTGGCTTTGGCCGCTGGACGGACGTCGAATTGGGGGTTATTCCGAGGCCGCGTCGCCTGGCTTCACTCCGAGCAATTCGACTTCAAAAATGAGCACGGAATTGGGACCGATTTTTTCGCCTGCGCCGCGGGCGCCGTAAGCGAGCTCGGCGGGTACGAAGAGCTGGTACTTGGAACCGACTTTCATGAGTTGCAGGGCCTCGGTCCAGCCTTTGATGACTCCATTGACGGGGAAGCTGATGGGACTGCCGTTGCTGGCATCGAATTCCGTGCCGTCGATGAGCGTGCCACGGTAGTTGGTGGTGACGATGTCGGTGGGTTTGGGATTGGGACCGGTCCCCTCTTTTAGAACTTTGTATTGCAGGCCGCTTTTGGTTTCGACAATGCCTTCTTTTTTCTTGTTGGCCGCGAGGAACGCCGGGCCTTCCTGGGAATTTTTCGCGCCTTGCTCTTTTTGTTTAGCGGCCAGTTCTTCCATTTTCTTGACTTGTTGTGCCCGCATCTCCGCTTCGAAGGCGGCGAGGGCGTCCCCGATTTCTTTTTCGCTCAAGGCGGGCGTTGCGCCGTTGAGGGCGTCGGCAAGACCCCGGCTGAGGGCGACGACATCGACTTGGATTTCGCCGCGTTTCATATTCATGCCGATGTTAAGACCGATGGCGTAGCTTTGCTTCTCTTTGGGGGTTTTCAGGCCGGGTTGGGCCTTGGGGGGGAGTTTGAGCGGTTGCTGGGCGGCAGCGAACGCGGCGAGGAGGGAGCAGGCGGCCAAGGAACGAAGAACGATGGACAAACGACGCATGAACGATCCTTCTGTGCAACGGGGAGAAAAAGGCGACCGGCGCCTGGAGGGTAGGAAACTGGATTCTACCGTTCTTACGGGGCAAAAAGGCAAGGGGGTTTTGGAAAAGGGAAAAAATCGGAGGGGACCGAGCGGGGGGTTTTGGGTGGAGCGGTTCGAGGACTTAGGGCGACGGCTGGGGGTGGGGGAGGGTGTTGCGCGGGGCAAAACGGGGGAAATTTGGTTGTGCGC
>JALHPA010000253.1 GCA_022842745.1 Pirellulales bacterium | reverse complement strand
TGTAGTTCCCATCGTCAAGCCAGTCATTGCGAACAGCCACCTGGCGTCCCTCCCTGGTGAAATTCCGTATTCAGACATTTCACCCACCATTCCACGCCGCCCCCCCCCGGCCGATACGTCAAACCAAGCTCCCCCTGCCAAAAACCCACATGCTCCCCCTGGAACAATCCACCACAGGCGCCCTGTACCTCGGCGCCAACCGCTGCTCCTTCCGCGTCTGGGCGCCCCACAGCCGCCGGGTCCACGTTCGGCTCCTGGGGGACGAGGAACGAGTCATCCGGCTCAATTCCCTCCCCGACGGCTACTTTGAACAGACGATCGACGCCGTCCCCCCCGGCCAGCGCTATTTCTATCGCCTCGACAACCGCCTCGAACGCCCCGACCCCGGTTCCCGCTTCCAACCCGACGGCGTTCACGGCCCCTCCGCGGTCGTGGACCCCTCGTTCGATTGGACCGATGCGAGCTGGCAAGGACGCCCCCTCTCCGAATACATCCTCTATGAACTGCACGTCGGCGCCTTCAGCCCCCAAGGCACATTTGACGGCGTCATCGACCGCCTCGACGAGCTGGTCGAGCTGGGAATAACCGCCATCGAGCTGATGCCGGTCGCGGCCAACCCCGGCCAGCGCAACTGGGGCTACGACGGCGTCTACCTCTTCGCCGTCCAAAACCACTACGGCGGCCCCGCCGGCCTCAAGCGCCTAGTCGACGCCTGCCACCGCCGCGGATTAGCCGTCGTCCTCGACGTGGTCTACAACCACCTCGGCCCAGAGGGCAACTACCTGGGCGACTTCGGCCCGTACTTCTCCTCGAAGCATCGTACCCCCTGGGGAGAAGCCCTCAATTTTGACGGCCCTGAGAGCCGCGAGGTCCGCCGCTTCTTCCTCGCCAACGCCCTCCGCTGGATCGACGAATTCCATATCGACGCCCTCCGCCTCGACGCCGTCCATGCCATCTTTGATTCTTCCGCCGAGCATTTCCTCAAGGAACTCGCCATCGCCATCCATCTGCGGGCCAGTCATCTCGGCCGCCCGGCCTTCGTGATTGCCGAAAGCAATTTCAACATCCCCCGCCTCACCGAACCCCGCGACTGTGGCGGCGACGGTCTCGACGCCCAGTGGAACGACGATTTCCACTACGCCCTCCATGCTCGCCTCACCGGCGAGCGCGCCAGCCACTACCGCGACTTCGGCGGCCTCGACGCCGTCGCCAAAACCCTCCGCGAGGGATTCGTCCTCACCGGTCAGTTCTCCCACTATCGCGGCCGACCCCACGGCCAGTCCTCGGAAAAAACCCCGGCCGACCGTCTCATAATCTGCCTCCAAAACCACGACCAGGTCGGCAACCGTCCCCGCGGCGAGCGTCTCGGCCAACTTCTCGACTTTGAAACTCGCAAACTCGCCGCCTCCCTCCTGCTCCTCTCCCCCTACATCCCCCTCCTGTTCATGGGCGAGGAATACGATGACGACGCCCCCTTCCTCTACTTCGTCGATCACTCCGATCCACGCCTCGTCGACGGCGTCCGGCGTGGGCGAGAGTCCTACTTTGCTAACTGCCGCTGGCGGCAAACCGGTCTCGATCCGGGCCATCCCGAAACCTTCGCCCGCTGCCGTTTAAATCGCGATTTGCGCACCCGCGGGCAGCATGCGGCCCTCTGGAATCTCTACCGTCGCCTGATCGAGCAGCGCAAGCAGCGTCCCTCCCTCCAGCGGCTCGACAAGCGCTTCATGGCCCTCACCACCCACGACGGCCAGTCGCTCATCCAAATGCACCGCTGGCAGGGCGAAGCCCCAAGCCGCGACGAAACCATCGCATTTTTCAACCTCGGCGAAGCGACCCACGACCTCCAGCCGCGACTCCCCCCCGGCGCTTGGACCTGCGCCCTGCACACCTCCTCCGAGGAATTCGCCGGGCCGCTCAATCTCACGGATCAGTCCTCCCTGCCTGCTTGCCCGATCGATCGAACGCTCCCCCGCAGAGCCGCGGCGCTGTATTATCGAGCCGGCGTCTGACCGCCCTGACTGCTTTCCCCAACCCCAGGAATCTCCGAATGCTCATCGCCGGCGTGCAAATGGACGTAGCCTTCGCCGACGTCCCCGCGAATCTGGCGAAAATGCAAGACCGCCTCCGCGCGGCCGCCTCCCACGGTGCGAATCTGGTCGTATTTCCCGAGTGCTCAGCCACCGGCTACTGCTTCGCTTCCCTCGACGAAGCCCGCGCCGTTGCCCAGCCCCTCACCGGCTCGATCGTCTCCTCCATGGTCGACCACTGCCGCGACTATCACCTCCATGCGATCTTCGGCCTCATCGAGCGCGACGGCGAAAAGGTCTTCAACGTCGCCGTCCTGACCGGTCCCAATGGCCTCCTCGGGGCCTATCGCAAGGTCCATCTCCCTTTTCTCGGCCTCGACCAGTTCAGCACCCCCGGCGATCAGCCCTTCGCCGTCCACGACGCCGCCGGCGTCCGCGTCGGCATGAGCATCTGCTACGATTCCGCCTTCCCCGAGACCGGCCGCTGTTTGTCTCTCCTGGGGGCCGATCTCCTCGCCCTTCCCACCAACTGGCCCCCGGGCGCGGAAACCATCGCCGACTATGTCGTGAATGCCCGCGCCGTGGAAAACGGCGTCTACTTCATCGCCGTCAACCGGGTGGGAACCGAGCGCGGCTTCCGCTTCATCGGTAAGAGCAAAATCGTCAACCCCAGCGGCAACACCCTGGCCGAAGCCCGCCATACCGAGGAGGAAATCCTCTACGCCAAAATCGACCCCCCCCTCGCCCGCAACAAACACGTCGTCCGCGTCCCCGGAAAGCACGAAATCGACCGCTTCGCCGACCGCCGCCCCGAGTTTTACTCCCCCCTAACCGCCCCCCACTCCCTGCGCCCCCCCGGCCGCACCCCACTTCCAGCCGTCTGACCAACCGCAGTCTCGCCCCCCCAACCTCCGCGACCGTCAGGCCACTCCCCCCAGAAAAAGTTGCAACCCAATCGGCCCTCCAGTACAACACCCTCTACTCCGCCCTAATTACTTCAATATCTATCCCCAGGTCCCAACCATGAGTCTCCGCCCCGATCTGCTTGCCACCGCCGCGCTCGTCGCTCTCCTCGTCGTCCCTTGCCAGTCGGGACGGGCCGCTGAAGAAAAACCCGGTCAAAAATCCGTCTCCCTCTTCAACGGCCAATCCCAGTCCGGTTGGTCCCTCAAAGGCGACCGCGCAAAAAGCCACTGGCAGGTCGGCGTCCCCACCCTCGACGAAAACAATCCCCAAGCCCTCGCCGTCAAATCCGGTAGCCCCGATCTGTCGGCCCTGGTCAACGCCCAAGGTGGCGGAGTCGACCTCTTCACCGACAAAAAATTCGGCGACGGAACCTACACCGTCGAATTCATGGTCCCCAAAGGCTCCAACTCCGGCATCTATCTGATGGGCGAGTACGAAGTCCAGGTCTTCGACAGCTATGGCAAAAAAGAAATCGGCCCCGCCGACTTGGGTTCCCTCTATTCCGCCGCCGTCGCCAAAGTGAATGCCGCCAAGAAGCCTGGCGAGTGGCAAACGTTTGAAATCGATTTCCGCGCCCCGCGCTTCGACGGTGAAAAGAAAACCGCCAATGCCAAATTCGTCAAGGTGGTCCTCAACGGCCAGACCATCCACGAAAACGTGGAACTCAAAGGCCCCACCCCCGGCGGCTTGACCGGAAAAGAAGCCCCCGCCGGCCCGCTCATGTTCCAGGGCGACCACGGCCCCGTCGCCTTCCGCCAAATAAAGTTCAAACCCGCGAAGTAGCGCGCGAAAGCCCTACTCCCCTCGCTCCTAGCTGCGGCAATCGCTCAGGCCGGTCCCGCTTCCACCTGCAGCCGCGCCGCCGCCTCGTGCGCCAAAGACATCACTTCGCTCCCCACCTGGATGCTCACCACCGAGGCTTCGCTCCGGTTGGCCACCACCACCCCCTCCGCCCCCAGCGATAGCCCGCTCGCCGTCAAATACCGCAAAAATTCCGACGACTGGTCCGACACCCGCACCAGCCGGAACCGCTCCCCCGCGGCGCACTCCGCCAGCGACCGCGTCTCCGCCGCAGGCAGCGTCCCGTCCGCGCGCGGAATCGGGTCCCCGTGCGGGTCGAACGGCGGATAGCCAAGCTGCTGATCGATTCGATCCACCAGCCAATCGCTCACCGCGTGTTCCATGTGCTCCGCTTCTTCGTGAACTTCATCCCACGACAAATCCAGCGTCCGCACCAAGAATAGCTCGATCAGCCGGTGCCGCCGCAACACCCGCAGCGCCAACACGTTCCCCGCCGCCGTCAGCGACACCCCCTCGTACGGCAAATACACGGCCAGATTGCTCTCGCTCAATGTCTTGAGCATGCTCGTCACCGTCCCAGGCAACACATTGAGCGCCGCCGCAAGCTGCCCCGTCAGCGCAGGCGCCCCCTGCTGCCCAGCGCAAATCTGATAAATCGACTTGACGTAATTCTCCACCGTCAAACTCGCCACGCGTCGTCTCCCATCTGTCCGGCATCGCACCGGTAGCCATCAAACAGGGCCTATCCTAGCCGGAGGAAACAAGAGCCACAAACCGCCCCGCCAACCCGCGCCGCTTCCCACCAAACCCGGTTGAAACCCACCAAACCCGGTTGAAACCCTCCAACCCCGCCTCGCCCCGCCGGACGTCAAACCACCACCAACCCATCAGCCGAAATGCGCAAACATCCGGTTTCTTTACCACACGCCCCCCCCTGGCAAATACGTTGAACTACAATGCCTGCCTGTCGCAATACACTCGCCCCAACCAATACAAAAGCCCGCCAGGGACTTCCCGGCGGGCTTCAAGTTTGTTGTCGGTCAACTGCACCGATGGGGCAACGGCCTTCTTACGGCACGTCCACAACCTGCCCGTCCTGCCGATTCGCCAACCGCTGATGCACCGGCAGCGGAATATCGTACGAGATCCGGTGCGTCGACGCATCCGCCAACACCGCGTTGAAGCTCTGCGCGTGCGAACTGCCAAACCGATCCGGGTCATCCTGTGGCATGTTGTTGGACAGCAACTGCCCATCCGACAACGGCTGCCGCTGCGGAGACTTGAACATGTCGTTGTCGAAACCTACGTACATGTGCTCGTTGTCGGCGGCATCCTGGCCCGTCTCGTACTTCGTCTTGTTCAAATACCGCTCGGCCACCAGATACGTATGGCTCAGCCCATCCTTGATCATCTTCGGCGTGACAATACTCCGTTCAAAACTCACGCCGCACTGCGCCTGGGCATTCGACCCCTGGGTAATCAAATTCGTCGTCGCATTGATCCGAAAATCGCACTTCGTCCGATTCCATCCAAACCCTGGCCGATCGCCATCCGCCAGCGATCCCGGCCCGCCAAAAAACTCATTCTGCGTTATTCCGCCGCAGCTTGCCGAATAATCCGACCGCGCGACTTCCGGCGTCGTCGAGCAGTTATTGCAAACGGTGCCAAACACGATCCGGAAAATTGCCAGCCGTCGGCGGCTAGGGCA
>JALHPA010000252.1 GCA_022842745.1 Pirellulales bacterium | reverse complement strand
TGGCCGAAAAGGAAGGGCGGGTTCCGGTTGCCAATGTCAATCACGGTCGCCCCCGCGGTCCCCGCGACACGCTCGCCCCGGAAGGGGAAATGCAGGAAACCCGCCGAGGAGATGCCAGTGAAAACGACCGCAGCTCGCTCCCCTTTGCCCACGATGAGCACGCGGTAGGCACCCCCGGCGGCGGCAGCGCGTCAGGCGGCCTGGCCGGAACCAACATCGGGCATGGCGATCCCACCCTGGGCGATCTGGCGGACGAAAGCGGCTCCGGCGAATGGGATCACAAGGAAGACCGTTGATCGACGTCCGCCCATTCAGCCCATGAACGACCAGCCCTGGTTTGCCGACGGATTGCGATTCGAATGCACCCAGTGCGGCGACTGCTGCACCGGGGCGCCTGGGTACGTCTGGGTCAACAAGGAAGAAATTGCGGCCCTGGCCGAGCGGCTGCAACTCACCGTCGTGGAGTTCGAGGCCCGGTTCGTGCGATCCATCGGTGTGCGGAAGAGCTTAGTCGAGTTTGCCAACGGGGACTGCGTCTTTTTCGACGGCCAGAGCCGCCGCTGCACGGTTTACGAACAGCGGCCGCGGCAATGCCGGACCTGGCCCTTCTGGGATAGCAACGTTCGCACCCCCGAGGACTGGAAACACACCTGCCAGGTCTGCCCCGGCAGCGGCAAGGGCGCCCTGGTGACGGTCGAACAGATTCTCGCAAAGATAGCCGTGATCAAAATCTAGGGACGCTATCCAGCAGCTCGCGCTCGTTCCGCCCCTATCTGCTGCTGTCACGCCCCCTTCATGCCGCACAATTTTTCCGGCGGGGTAAAGTTTGCCGGTTGTAGCGCCGATAATCCTGGTCAAGCCGCTAGAGTCGGCCCCAACCTCGCGCACGCCAGTTCCGCATCGTCCGGTATTACCTAAAGTATTACCGGCACGACAGTTAGGAATTCTGGCTGCGATCGGGGCGGTGCTCGAACGCGGTAAGTTCTTTGAAAATATAGACTTAATGACAATCGTCCGCTCGCCGGACCGATCGGGAATGGGCACGTCCGATCCTCTCGCGAACCCTGCTCACGGCCGCGCTCCCGATTCGACGAGCTTGACACTACTTCTTACGCCACCTACACTTGGAGCATGAAAATGGCTTGCCTTCGGAGCCTCTGTGGGTCTCGTTTGCACTTATTTTCTTGCTTAGGAGATAGGAAGTCGTGACCAAGAAAGAGATCGTCAAAACCATCTCCGACGACATCGGTCTGACTCAGCTCAAAACGAAGGAAATCGTCCAGAAGACCTTCGACGCAATCGTAGAAACTCTGGTTGAGGACGGACGGATAGAGTTGCGGAATTTTGGCGTCTTCGAGGTCAAGAAACGGGCCGCGAGAAAAGCTCGCAACCCACGCACCGGCGATAAGGTCTACGTACCGCAGAAGTTCGTTGTAACCTTTAAGCCAGGCAAGGAGATGGAAGAGAAGGTCCGCGAATTGGAGCGACAAGCACAGGCCCAATCCGCCGGCCAAAACTCCTCGCTCGACCATCCCCCTAACGATCTGGATCACCCGCCGATCGGCGCCGAACCGATCGTCGAAGCCAAGGGCTGAAAGCCAGAAGCGTCGAGTCAAACCGCCCACCGGCCTGCGGCCAACCGCAGAATCACGCGGGCGTTGCTCTTCTTCCGTTTGCCCTCTCTGTCCAGGTAGATCAGGCTATCCATCTTGCCATAACACGATGGATTGCCTCATCGACCAAGGCAGGCATTCGCCTCTTGCCACCGGTCGGTATGGACGGAAACCGAGTCAGGACATAACCTTTCGCCCTGTTCCCAGGCCAATTTGGCCCGGCACGACTTTTCGCGTGGGGCGAATCCGAGAGACTTTGATTGCCTGCTTGCGCGCGTTCGCGCGTCGCCGGATGGAACATCGGTTTGGGAAGGCGGTTTGCCGTTCCGACCGGCCCTGGGAGTTCATGGAGGAACCGAGTCATGCGTAGGCTGCTGTTGGCCGCCACCGTGTGTGCAGCGCTGAGTCCGGCAACGGGCTGTTTTATTCCAGCCTATTCCGGCGATCCTCAGCGCCGCGCAATGCAGCTTTTGAACAGTTCGGACGACATGGTCCAAATCCTGGACGAATGGGAACGGATCTGGTTCTTGGACCAGCCGTCGCACATGCAAATCTATCGTACGCACGGCGGCGTCCTGTAAACGGGCCGCCGTCCGGGACGTGCGTTTGCCGCGCCGCGGCCTGGGTCCGCGCGCCAGTCCACGTTTGATTTGAGCCGGCGGCTGCCGCGGTGGCTCGTTGTCGCGCCCCAGCATTGCCGATAGACTGACTCCACCTGGCGCGACGCCCGGTTGGGCGCGAATCTGCTGCCCGGCGACGCCCTATTGGTTTCCAGTCCCGCGCGGAGTTCGTGAGCACGACGGCCATCGATCTCTCCGTCCAACTAGGCCGACTGCGGTTGCCCAACCCCATTCTGGTCGCGTCGGGCACGTTCGGTTACGCCCGCGAAATGGCCGGCCTCGTCGAACTCGGCCGCTTGGGCGGCATTCTGCCCAAGACGATCACTCAGGAGCCAAGACGCGGCAATGCCCCCTGGCGCACGGTCGAAACCCCGGCCGGCATGCTCAACTCGATCGGCCTTGATAACGACGGGATCGAGTACTTTCTGGCCCGGCACATGCCGTTCCTCTCCGGGTTAGGGGTTCCGATCATCGTCAGCGTCGCCGGCCGCACAATGGAAGAGTTCATAGGCCTGGCCGCCAGGCTGTCGGGCGTCCCAGGGATCGCGGCCGTGGAATTGAACGTCTCCTGCCCGAACGTCAGCCACGGGGTCGATTTCGGCGCGGACCCGGCGTCGTGCGAACGCGTGGTGGCAGGGGCCAGGCGTGCCTGCGAGCTCCCTATCATCGCCAAGCTGACCCCCAACGTGACCGACATCGCCGCCGTCGCGCGCGGGGCCGAAGCCGGCGGCGCGGATGCCATCTCGGTGATCAACACCGTGCTGGGGCTGGCCGTCAACTGGCGCAAGCGCCGCCCCATGCTCGGCAACGGCATGGGCGGACTCAGCGGACCAGCGATCAAGCCAATCGCCCTGCGCTGCGTGTACCAGGTCGCGCAAGCCGTCCGCACCCCGTTGATCGGCATCGGCGGCATCGCCGCTATCGACGACCTCATGGAGTTCCTGGTCGCCGGAGCGTCGGCGGTGCAGCTTGGCACCGTGAACTTTTACGACCCCACGGCCTCCATAAGAATGGTGGAAGCCCTCCCAGCGGCCTTGGCCGAGGCGGGCGTCCGCCGCGTCGCCGACCTGGTCGGCACACTGACCCTCGGCGCCGCGGCGCCGCGCCCCGCCAACCTCGCGCCCCCTGCCCCGACCACCACCTCCAACTAACGCAGCCGCTTTTGAACCATGCGCGTCTTATCTGGGATCCAACCGACGGGGCGATTTCACTGGGGGAACTACTTCGGCGCAATCCGCCAGTACATCGACCTGCAGGACGCGGACCAGGCGTTCTACTTCATCGCCAACCTTCATGCCCTGACTACCGTCCGCGAGCCGCAGAAGCTGCACGAATTGACGTTTGACGCGGCCATCGACCTGTTGGCGCTCGGGCTGGACCCCCAGCGCGCAGTGCTGTTCGTCCAATCCGACGTGCCCCAGGTGAGCGAGTTGTGCTGGTTGCTGATGACCGGCGCTCCGTTGGGACTCTTGGAGCGCTGCCACGCCTACAAGGACAAAAAAGCCAAGGGCGTGACGGCCGACGCCGGCCTGTTTACCTATCCCGTGCTGATGGCGGCGGACATTCTGGCTTACGACTCCGACGTGGTGCCGGTGGGGCAGGACCAGGATCAGCACATCGAGGTCTGCCGCGACCTGGCCCAGAGCTTCAACCACCACTTCGGCCCGACGTTTGTCCTCCCCAAAGCCAAGATCCTCGACTCCTCGGCCAAAGTTCCCGGCATCGACGGCGAGAAAATGTCCAAAAGCTACAACAACACGCTTGAGATCTTCGACGACCCGAGGGCGCAGCGCAAAAAGATTATGCGCATCACCACCGACTCTCGCCCGATGGAAGCCCCCAAGGAGCCGGAGACGGACCACCTCTACCAGCTTTTCTCGCTCGTGGCTACCGACGCCGAGCGCGCCGACATGGCCGCGCTGTACCGCCGCGGCGGTTTTGGCTATGGTGAAGTGAAGAAGGCCCTCGCCGACGCGGCCGAACGCTATTTTGCCGCAGCGCGAGCCCGCCGGGCCGAACTGGAGGCCCATCCGGACCAGGTGCGGGAAGTTCTGGCCGCCGGCGCAAGCCGCGCCCGGACCAAGGCCGCCGAGGTATTGCAGCGGGTGCAAAAAGCCTGTGGTTTGTGCTGAGACTCGCGTTTCGCCGTGGATTCGTGGCATGAGAGACCGAGTCGATCGCATCCTGGGGGCCTGGTTGTTGTGGTTTGTTCCGGCGCTTCTCGCCGGCCTGGCGATCGCCCGGCTGAGCGTGATCGTGCAGCGGGAGCAAGCACGGTTGCTGGTGCATCCTTTGGCGGTGGGGGCGGCCGTGGGGGGTGCCTGCGCGGCGCTAATGCACATGGCCAAAGCGCGGCGCTCGCCGGGATCGATCGCAGCGGTTGCGTTCGTGGCGATCGCCGCTTCGGCCGCGGAACATGGGTTCTTCTACCTCGACTATCGTGCGGCGTTCGCGGCCCGTTCGCCGGATAGCTTCCGCAAGCTGGCCGAAAAACTCGGCCCCACCAGCGCGGAGGGAGGCGCCGCGAATGAATTCTGGACCGCCGCCACGCAACCGAAAGGCTTTTGGGACTATATGCGTGGCGAAGCTCAGCGGGGACCGTGGACTTGGGCCTTGTGGCTCGGCAACCCGCTGATCGCGGCGGCGGCGGCCTTGTTTGTGGCGCGGTGGTTTGGACCCCCCGCGGCGCCCCCCGCCGAAGAACATTCCGTCTCGGAACATTCAGCATGAACGTCTTTGGCATCGGCACCGATATCGTCGAGTGTCTGCGAATCGCGCAGATGATCGAGCGGCACGGCGAGTTGTTCATCAATCGCGTCTACACCGCGCACGAAATCGAATACTGCCGAGAGCGAAAGCAGGCCACCCAGCATTTCGCCGGCCGCTGGGCCGCCAAGGAGGCCATTCTCAAGGCCCTTGGCACCGGCTGGCGGCGCGGCATCAGTTGGCTGGACATGGAAGTCCGCAACAATCCCGGCGGAAAACCGACCGTCGCCTTGCGCGGCGGCGCGCGGGAGGTCGTGGAACAATCCGGCATCGGCGAAGTGCTGATCAGCATCTCCCATTGCCGCAGCCACGCCACGGCTTTGGCCGTCGCCCTGTCCCGGGATACGCGCCGCAAAACAGACGAATAACCGCGGCCGCTGGCACTTGTGAGAGACGTTGACCCACTCGCCAAGGGAGAATGGACCGGAGTCACTCCGGTTTGCCCAGCCCCAGCTCGTGCAAACGAAAGTGGAACTTCCCCAGCTTTCCCCCGTAGTTGCCGGCGCTGATCGCGACCAG
>JALHPA010000251.1 GCA_022842745.1 Pirellulales bacterium | reverse complement strand
GCATTGGCCGTGTTTACTTGCTTCGTCGTGGCGTTCTTGCTCCTGACCTACTTCGCGACGGTGCATCGCGGTCCCAATTGGGACTTTTACTGGTCGCAGTCCGATTGGCCGGCTCATTGAGGATTCGCCGATGACGCAGTCGCCACCCACCCTGGACAACGCCGAAAAGCCGGCCGCGGCTCGCCATGCCAGTCCCGCCGCCAAGATCGACCATTTGACCGCCAGCAAAATCGTGTTGCTGCTGAGCAGCCTTGTGTTCCTGGCCTTTCTCCTCCTTTCCGCCTTTCAAGAGAGTTTTACCGCCGAATGGCGCAGGCATCAGTCCAACTATGCCGCGGCCCTCGCGGAAGTCGCGGACGGCCAGCCGCAGGCTTCCTATCCATTGGAAGTTCGCCAACTCTATCTCGCTCCGTTGAATAAGACCGACCGCTGCGTCACCTGCCACGCCGGTATCGACAACCCAGCGTTCAAAAACGCCCAGCAGCCGCTCGCGGCCCACCCGGGCGATCTGCTCAAGCAGCACCCGCCGGACAAATTCGGCTGCACCATCTGCCACGGCGGACAGGGACGCGCTATCGATAAAGCCGGCGCCCATGCCGACTCCACCGATGAACGCGGCCACAGCCTTGCATTCTGGGAAGAACCCCTGCTCCGGGGAAAACTGGTGTACACCAGTTGCTCGCGGTGCCACTACGAAAACGACCTCTACGGGGGGCAATCGGATTTGTACGGACAGACCCGGCCGATCGAGCAAGTCACGGTCGGCGAGTTGACCACGGCGCTGACCGGCGCGGATAACATCGCGCGTGGCAAGCGGCTCGTCGTGGAACGGGGCTGTCTGGGCTGCCACAAATACCGCGGCCGCGGCGGCTCGCTGGGGCCCGATATTACGTTCGTTGGCGCTAAAACGGTCCACAACCTCGACTTCCACCATATCCCGCCTGGCACGCCCCGAACCGTCGAAGGTTGGATGTTTGCCCACTTCAAGAATCCGCAAGCCGTTATCCCGCAGACGTTGATGCCGGAACTCGGCCTCAGCGACCAGCAAGCGCACGACCTGACGGCGTACATGATTAGTCTCAAGCGCAAGTCCGCGCCCGCCGCCTATTCCCCCTTGCCCCAGATCGTCGACGCCACGCCCGTGCGGGGCGAGACGCTCTACCAGATGTATTGCTCCGCCTGCCACGGGACCGATGGAGTCGGCGCGATCGTGCGCGACGCCGAGGCGTCCAGAATACCGGACCGACCGCGTGAACTGCTCACACCGTCCTTGCGCAACGTCGACACCCTCAGCGTCGCCAGCGATGCCTACCTGCAAGCGATCATCGCCCACGGCCGACCCGGGACAAGCATGCCCGCCTGGAAGACCGAGGGGGGCTTGAGCGACGGGGAAATCACCCTCCTTTCGGCCTACATCCGGCGCTGGGAGCCGGTGGAAGCGGACCGATCGTTCATTTCGGCTTCCCGCGGAGACGCTCAGGTCGGCGCGGTTCTTTATCGCGCCAACTGTAGCGGGTGTCATGGAAACGAAGCGGAGGGGGGCCAGATTGGCATCTCGCTCCGCTCGCCCTCATTCCTCGCCATCGCCAGCGACAACTTCTTGGCCGATACGATTTTGCGCGGCCGGGCAAATACCGCCATGCCCTCCTGGCGACAATTCGACAATCGCGATGTCAGCGATCTCCTCGCCTACCTGCGCAGTTTTCAGCCCCTGCAATCGAACCGCGCGGAGGTCCTGGCAAGTCTCTCGGATCTCGACGCTACATCGGCTCAGCCTCCGCCGGATCGATCCGCCGCCGCGCCCTCGGCCGAGACCGGTTGGAAGCTCTATCGTAGCCGCTGCACGGTTTGTCACGGCGAAAAGGGAGAAGGCAAAATTGGCCCTTCTCTCAACAACAGCGCGGTGCTTCCGATCGTGTCCAATGAATTTCTGCACGACACGATCGTGCGCGGTCGACCCGGCACCGCCATGCCTGCCTGGCGACAGCTAAGCTCCGCCGACATTGCCGATCTGATCGCCCTCCTTCGCTCCTGGCAGAAGCAACCGTCGAAGGTGCTGCCCCGCGCCCAGGCGCAGGGCGATCCGCAGAACGGGCAGTTGCTGTATCAAGGCATCTGTGCAAGCTGCCACGGGCCGCACGCCGAGGGAGCGTTAGGACCGCAGTTGTCCAATCCTGCTTTTCTCGACTCCGTCCGCGACGAAACGCTCATCGAATGGATCAGCTACGGCCGCCCCGGCACCCAAATGCGCCCCCACCTCCGCGGCCAGCAGGGCAACGCGGACCTTAGCCGCTCACAGATCGACGATATCGTCGCCTACCTACGCTCGACGCGCGGCAACCAACCCGTCGACGGAGAACGCATCGGACTAGGATATGCCCCCCGCGGTGCCATCCTGTACCGCCAGATGTGCGTCAGTTGCCACGGCGAGCACGGCGAAGGAACCATCGGCCCGGCCATTCGCAACCCGGCGTTTCTCGCCGCCGCCAGCGACGGCTTCCTCAGGGCGACCATCGTGCTTGGTCGCGACGGCACGGAGATGCGCTCCATGGGTCATCGCGGCGCAGGCATCGTCGAAATGCGCGCCGACGAAATCGACGATTTGATCGCGTACCTGCGCAGCAACGAAGACCGTACTCCCATCGCGCACCGCTTCGTCATCGGCGTAAATCCCGACAACGGCCGCGAGAAATACACGGCGTTCTGTGCAGGTTGCCACGGCGACCAGGGGCGGGGCGGCTTCGCGCCCGAGCTCAACAATCCTGGTTTTCTCCGCGCGGCCACCGACGGTTACCTCCAGGCGACGATCATTCGCGGCCGGCGCGGAACGGCCATGCGGGCATTCGGCATGTCGGGCCACGGCCTCGCCCACCTCTCCCAATCGGAGATCAACGACATCGTCGCGTTCATCCGACAGTGGAGTCCCGATACCCGGCCCTTGAAACGTACTGAGCCCTTCGCAAGCCCGCCGCGCGGCGCGGCCCACAAGTCGCAGCCGCCGCCTAGTCAGTAACCCGCGATACGGATCTAGATTACGCCGACAATCCCCTCAAACAGGAGTTCTCCCATGCCCAAGCAGACCCTCCCCATCGAGTTTGATCGGCGGGAATTCATGAAAATGGCCGCTGCCACCGGCGTTGGAATCGCCGCTACCTCCCTCCTGCCCACCGAATACCTGGAAGCGCTCAATGCCGCCCCCACCGCGACCCCCGCGACCGCGGCCGGGCCGGGAATCAAACTTCTCCAGGCGGCCTGCCCCTACTGCGGCGTCGGCTGCGGGACGTTGATCAAGGTGGAAAACGGCAAAGTGGTCGGCATGGTTCCCGACAAGAAACATCCCACGAACAAAGGGATCCAGTGCATCAAAGGCCTCAATGCCTATGAACCCATTTACAAGGATCGGCTGACGAGAGTACTCGTCCGTAAAGACATGAGCGATCCGCTGCGCGGGCACGTCTCCGCGACCAAGGGCCGCTTCGACGACGACGTCTTCATCGAAATGCCGTACGAGGAGGCCGAAGAGCTCGTGGCGGAGAAGATCGCCGAAATCATCAAGGCCAAAGGGGGCAACGCGGTCGGATTGGACGGCAGCGGACAATTGACCATGGAGGCCCAATGGATCGAGAACGTCCTGATGAAGGGCGTTCTAGTCAGCAATTCGATCGAAGCCAATGCCCGCATGTGCATGACCTCCGCCGCGACGGGCTACATGGCCAGCTACGGCAGCGACGCACCCCCGACCACTTACGACGATATTGAGGACGCCGATTTCATCGCCTTTTGGGGACACAACGCGCGCGAGGCGCACCCGATTCTGTTCTGGCGGGTCGCCGACTACAAACAGAAGTCCGGAATTCCCACGCTGGTCGCCGATCCGCGGCGAACGGCCACTGTTATCGGGCTGGAAGACATCAATCCTCGCAACAGCCTGCATCTACAAACCCTTAATGGCGACATCAGCTACCAAAACGCCATCGCCCACGTCCTGATTGCCAAGTATCCCGAAGCGGTCATGCCCGAGGATTGGCTTGCGCAGAACGTGAACGGCTATCAGGAATACATCGCCGGCGTCAAAGAGCGCTATTCGCCGGCGCAGGTCTGTGAACGCTTGAAGCTGCTCGACCGCGGTCGAATCACGCCGCAATTGATCGAGACCATCGCCAAAGCCTGGGCCGAAGCGACGGTTAAGGGACGTCGCCGCGGTCGGGGCGGCGTGCTTAGCTTCTGGGGAATCGGCTACAACCAGATGCTGCACGGCCAGCACAATACGATCAGCGTGATCAATCTGCATTTGCTGACCGGCAACATCGGCCGACCTGGCTGTGGCAGCCATTCCCAAACCGGCCAGCCGAACGCCATGAGCGAGCGGCTCATGGGGGGCCTGACCAGCAGGCTCCCCTTCAACCAGCCCATTACCAACGATGCGTGGCGGGACCATATTGCGGACGCCTGGCGCGTCCCGCGCGAGCGTCTCAAACAGACGGCCGCCCTGCCCAACCCCGGCATGGTGGTCGGCATGATGGAACGCGCGCTGAAGGACGAATTGCTGGCCATGTTCTGGATGTACACAACCCACGTCCATATGCCAGACGTCAAAACGCTGGTCCGGCCGGCGCTTACCAAGATGTTCGTCGTGGTCCAGGAGATCTATCGCCATGCCCCGAACTTGCTTTATGGCGACGTCATCTTCCCCGCGGCCACCTGGGGCGAATGGTACGGCGGCACGTACATCCAATCGGAACGCCGGGCTTATGTTTGCGACGGCGCGAATAATCCCCCTCCCAATTGCCGCCCCGATATGGACATGGCCATCGACAAGTGCAAGACCCTCGCCAAGAAACTCGGCCTGGATGGCGAAAAGATCTTCCCCTACCAAAAGAAGATCAAGAGCGGCAACGGGCTGATGATTTACGATCCCGAAGAGGTCTTCCGCGACATAGTCTTGGCCAGCAAGGGGAGCGACGCCGACCTGACCGGCATGCTCGAGGTGGAAAAACGCGACGGAATTGGCCTCTACGATCAGATTCGCGAACTCCGCGGAGTGCAATGGCCCGCCCCCACCTACGAAATCGCCAAGGTCGGCGGCACGCCGCGCCGCTACCTCGGCCAGGAAGGGTGGGCCGGCAAACCGTACGGCGCCTTCCGCCATCCGGATGGCAAGGCCGCCATGAAACTATGCGAGCAGGATTACACTCGCATTCACGAGATCACCTCGAAGCTGATGGAATACGGCCACCGCGACCGGCCCGGCGAAGGGCCGTTCCTTATCGACGAACTCAAGCAGGCGGCTCAGGAAGGACGCAAGAACATCCTCGAACAGGCACGCGACGCCGCCTTGCCTCCCGAATTGCCCGATCTGCACATTTACGACGACCAGTCCAAAACGCTCGACAGTCACAAACAGGAGGATGTGTACCCCTTCTGGCTAGGTTTGGGGATCGTTTACGAACACTTCCATTCGGCCAAAACGATCCGCGGCGCGACCACCATGAAGCTCATCCCCGAGCAATACGTCGAGATGAACCTCGAGGATGCCAAGCGC
>JALHPA010000250.1 GCA_022842745.1 Pirellulales bacterium | reverse complement strand
GGCGCGCGCCCGCCGCGTGCAGCCGGAAAGCGGCGTAGGCCGCAGTCTCCTCGGGAGAAAAAGCCCGCAGCAGCGACTTCACGCCGATTCGTTCCTCGAACCCCGGCATGCGCTCCAATGTCCGCAATAGACCCGGCTGGCCCACGAGCAACAGCGTAAACGGAGTCCGCCCGGCAACTTCCAGGTTCAGCAGCAGCCGCAACGACTCCAAGATGCGCACATCTTCCAACAGATGCGCCTCGTCGATGGCCAGGATCGTGTGTTTGCCGGACTCTTCCCTGGCCGCAAGGCTGGCCTGAATGCGTCGCAGGCTTTGGTCGATCCCTCGTTGCGGACTTGCGCCTGAGGCGGCCGGGAGGGGTTCGAGCTCGTCGGCCAGATACGCCAGCAGATCTCCCACCGGCATGGTGGGGAAGACCACCCGCGCGATCGGCTGGTAGCTTTCGGGAAGCTGGCGTTCCAACACGTCCAGAAGCAGCGTCTTGCCGCTCCCTGCGCCGCCGGTCAGCACCGCGGCGCCGCGGCGATGCTCGACCGCGTAGCGCAGCTTCAGTAGGGCGCCCTGGTGGCTTTCGCCGGGGTAATAGAACCGCGGGTCCGAGTGGTTCTCGAACGGCTTGGCGTCGAATTGCCAGTAGGCTTCGTACATGCGGTCTGCCGACGAGATGTTGGGAACGGATGGGGCCGCGGGGGGCTCACGCGCAACGATTCTCCAGGATGCCAAGCGTGCGCACGTGCAGCTCATCGAGAGCGCGGCAGGTTTGACGCACGGCATGGCGGTCGCTAGCGCGGCAATCGTGGACGACCAGCGCCGCGTCGATGGCGGCGCTCGACGACAGCAGGCCCAGGGCTGCGCTGGCGCGGTCCTCGAGGGGGCCGGCGTCGATCAGTACGACATGAAATTGCTCGCGGAGCTGGCCCAGAGTCAGGGTTTGCCGGAGCTTGGTTTGTTCGACCTCGGCCAGGTCCATTCGGCCCGCCAGCGGGACCGCAATCAGGCGGTCGGCCAGCGATTCGACCATCACTTCGGCCGGCCGCAGCGATCCGGAGAGCACCTTTTCCAACCCACTCTCCACGTTCAACCCCAGCCGCCCGGTCAGGTCCGGCCCGCGGAAATCGGCGTCGATCAGGCAGACGCTGGCCCCGGCGCGGGCCAGCGCGCGCGCCAGGCATTGGGCGACGGTCGTGGCGCCGATGCCGGGCCGGTTGGCGGTGATCGCCACGACCCGTTGTTCCAGGTCGGCGGCCAGGCGATCGCCGACGTGCTCAAGTTGCGCCCCCGCAGTGGCGAGCAGCCGGTCGCAGACCGGCGACCAGACAAACGCATCGACTTCGTAGGCGGCCTTGGGCCGATCGGTCGCGAGGGGCGCTCGTTGGGCGAAGCTACGGGTCGCGGTGGCGGTTGACCGGACGATCCGGAGTGTCTCGCGCGATTCGCTGGCGAGGCTATCGTTCGGGGACGAGACGGACGTTATGCCGTGTCGTAGAGGGGAGGATTCGAGGGTGGACAGTGCTTCGAGGGACCCATCAAAGTGACCGGGCGCATTTTCCGAGGACACTGAGGTCCGTTCGACGAAATGCCGCTGCGGCAGGGGCGAGAAGTTCGCGTGGGGGCGGGGTACGGTCGAGGGGGCGGGCGCGGACGCGACTGGTGTACGGGCGGCGGGAGGATTAGGGGCGGCGCGCGTCGCAGCCGGCGCCAGCCGCGCGCTGGTTTCTGCCGAGACGGCGGCGAATTCGCGGGGGGGGGCGACCGGCCCTGAGGGCATCGGGTCGTCGGAATAGGCGCGGATGAAAGCGCGATCGATTGCGGTCATGGTGCCTTACCGAGCGGGATTGATTTGGCCATCCAAGTACGCGCTTGGCTGACGGGGGAAGCTGGACTCGCGCAGCGTGTCGGTGCGGGCGGGAGCCTCTCGCGCGGCGGTAAACGCGGCCGCGTTCGGGTTGCGATCGGTCGAGACATAGGGATTGGCAATGGTCACCGGCCCGTTGGCGGCGCGGGAGGGAAACTCCGGCGTGCCGTCAAACGCTGTTTTCGGGTAGAGAATCTCCCTGGCGGCCGCGGCGCGGTCGAACGACGCGCTCGTCACCGCTTCTGATTTGGTGGCCGCCGGGGCCGCGAAGCTATTCGCCGGAGCGGCTGGCGTGATTCCACTAATTGCCCCGTTTTGTGGGCTAGCAGAGGGAATCGGTGCGGAGTATTCCAGGATGACGGATTTTGGCGCCGCGGTCATCCGGTCTGGCGAGGCGGACGGCGCGGCCGAGGGGGCGCTGGAGGCGTTCCAGGCGGGCGCGGTCGAGTCGCCGCTGGGGGAGTGCGGAGGGTCGGCTTCCGGCTGACCGACCAGGAGGATGGCCAGCGTCAGGATCACGAGTCCAAATACCGCCGCAGCGAACCAACGGGCCGTTTTTCTTCGGGCTTTCCAGTTGGGCAGGCCGAATTGACGCCGCCAGGAGTTGAATTCCCGGGCGCGGATCGTTTGCCCCACGGCGTCGGCCACGATCGGCAGCCGGGCCAAAACGGGAGGTTCCGCGACCGGCTCGGACGCTAGCTCCGGGACGATGGGGGGAGCGGCAGGAATGGGGTCGCTCGCGCTTGCGCGGAGGCGAGGTCGGATGGCCAACTGAGGAGTGGACATGGCGTTGGGGCTAGCTCCGGCAGTTCCGACCGGCCAAACCAAAAGGCGGAGAACAAGGAACGGCGTCCCCAAGTATCGGGTGCCGGTAGCAACGGTCTTGAGTTTTCTGCCGTTTGTGCCGAGCGAATCGGTGGCGAAACCCTGGGAAAATGGGCACGGTGTAGAATAGACGAGCCGCCAAGGACACGCGACCGCGGTCGGATCGGCGACCGGCCCCGAATTGCCCAATCGAACCCGCCATGCGATATTTCTGTCTGAAGCGAAATATTGCGTTGCTCGCGGTTTATCCTGCCTGCCATTCTTGCCTTCGTTTGTGTTCAGCTCTGGCGGAAGCCCCTGGAATCCCCTCGTTATGTCTGTGATTCACGCTGCCAATACCCGCACGGTGCTGGAATCTCTGCTCTCGGAGCGGATTCTGGTTCTGGATGGCGCCATGGGGACGATGGTCCACGCCCTCGGATTCACCGAGGCGGACTATCGGGGGGAGCGATTTATCGACCATCCGCAAGACTTGCGCAACTTCATTGACGTCTTGTGCCTCACCCAGCCGGAGGCGATTGAAGAGATCCATCGCCAATACCTGGAGGCCGGGGCGGACATTATCGAGACCAATACCTTCGGCGCCACGGGAGTGGCGATGGCCGACTTTGGCCTGGAGTCGTCGGTCCGGGAGTTGAACCTGGCCGCCTGCCGGTTGGCCCGGAATGCGGTCGAGGAGTTCAATCGGAGGGACCCGAATCAGCCCCGGTTCGTCGCCGGCTCAATTGGCCCTACCAACCGCCAGCTTTCGATTGCCGGGGATGTCAACGACCCCGGCAAGCGCAATGCCACGTTCGACCAGATGGTTGAGACCTACACCGAGCAGGTCGATGCGCTGGTGGAAGGGGGTGTGGATATCCTGCTGGTCGAGACGGCGTTCGATACGCTGGTTTTCAAGGCCTGCTTGTTTGCCATCGACAAGTATTTCGACGAGGGCGGCCTGCGGCTGCCGGTGATGGCCTCGTTCACGGTATTCGACGGAGGGCGAACGCTCTCGGCCCAGACGGTGGAAGCCTGTTGGAATTCGATCCGCCATTTTGACCTCTTAAGCGTGGGGATCAATTGCGCGCTGGGCCCGGAAAAACTGCGCCCGTACATCGAAGAATTGTCGAACGTGGCCGATACTTTCGTTAGTTGCTATCCGAACGCGGGTTTGCCGAACGCCTTTGGAGGATTTGACGAAACGCCGGAGATGATGGCGGGCGTGTTGGGGGAATTCGCCGCCAACGGCTGGCTGAACCTGGTGGGGGGCTGCTGCGGCAGCACTCCGGCTCACATTCGGGCGATCGCGGCCGCCGTCCGCGGCCAGACTCCGCGCAAGCGCTCGCGCCCCGAGCCGTGGCTGCGGCTGAGCGGGCTGGAGCCGCTGACGCTCCGCCCGGAGAGCAACTTCTTGATGATTGGCGAGCGGACGAACGTCACCGGCTCGAAAAAGTTCGCCCGGTTGATCTTGTCCGGCGCGTACGAAGAAGCGGTGGCCGTGGCGCGGGAGCAGGTGGAATCGGGGGCCAACGTGATCGACGTCAACATGGACGAAGGGATGCTTGACGGCGAAGCGGCCATGAGCCGTTTTCTGAATCTGGTCGCCGCGGAGCCGGCGGTCGCCCGAGTCCCGATCATGATCGACAGCTCGAAGTGGAGCGTAATCGAGTCGGGACTCAAGTGCGTTCAGGGCAAGGCGATCGTGAACTCGATCAGCCTCAAGGGGGGGGAAGACGAGTTTCTCCACCAGGCCCGACTGGTCAAGCGCTACGGCGCGGCGGTGGTAGTCATGGCGTTCGACGAGCAAGGGCAGGCGGTGACGGTCGAAGACAAATTGCGCATCTGCGAGCGCGCGTTTAACTTGCTGACGGAGGAAGTCGGTCTGCCGGCGACGGATATCATCTTCGATCCCAATATTCTCACCGTGGCCACCGGGATCGAAGAGCACAACCGCTACGCGATCAACTTCATCGAGGCCGCGCGAATTATCAAACAACGCTGCCCAGGGTGCAAAATCTCCGGCGGGGTGAGCAATATTTCCTTCTCGTTTCGCGGCAACGACGTGGTGCGAGAAGCGATGCATTCGGCGTTTCTGTACCACGCCATCCAGGCCGGAATGGACATGGGAATCGTCAACGCCGGGCAGTTGGCGGTGTACGAGGAGATCGACAAGACGCTGTTGGAACGGGTGGAAGACGTTCTATTCGACCGGCGCCCCGATGCCACGGAGCGGCTGGTGGAACTGGCCGAAACCGTGAAAAAAAAGGACTCGTCGGCGGTCGCCGCCGAACTGGCCTGGCGATCTGGGCCCGTCGAGGAGCGGCTCAGCCACGCGCTGGTCAAGGGTATCGTCGAGTTCATCGATCGCGATGTCGAAGAAGCGCGCGCCGTTTACCCCTCTGGGCTGGCGATCATCGAAGGCCCGCTGATGGCCGGAATGCAGGTCGTCGGCGACCTGTTCGGCGCAGGCAAGATGTTCCTCCCCCAGGTGGTCAAGTCGGCCCGTGTCATGAAGAAGGCGGTTGCCTACCTGTTGCCCTTCATGGAGGCGGAAAAAGCAGCCGCCGGTAACCTGGCCAAAAATCGTGGCAAGATTCTGCTGGCGACGGTAAAGGGAGACGTACACGACATTGGCAAGAACATCGTGGGGGTCGTTCTCGGCTGCAACAACTACCAGGTGATCGACCTGGGAGTGATGGTGCCGTGCGAGAAGATTCTGGAGACCGCCGTGCAGGAAGGGGTGGACATGATCGGCCTGAGCGGTCTGATCACCCCCTCTCTGGATGAAATGGTCCACGTCGCGCGCGAGATGCAGCGGCAGAATTTCCAGCTTCCGCTATTGATCGGCGGCGCGACAACCAGCGCCAAACACACCGCCGTCAAGATCGCGCCGG
>JALHPA010000249.1 GCA_022842745.1 Pirellulales bacterium | reverse complement strand
GGATGCCGTGCCTGGCCACGATTTCGTTATGTCCAATGGCCAGCGACTCGGAGACGACGAGCCTACGGCATGGAGCGTGCTGAAGCAGGGCCTCGAATCAACCATTGCCCTCGACGGGCTGCTGCACGGCCGGCAGCCCGAGATTTCTCTGGAAGAATTTGTTGAGCGATTGCGGTTCTTGGGACGCTCGTTGCCGCTACCGCGAGATTCGGATGAAACGGGGCGAGTTCGCGTCCTATCGGCCCCCGACGCGCGCGGGCTGGACGCTCCCTATTTCTTCGTCGCCGGCTTGTCCGAGAAGGCGTTTCCGCCGGCCGCTAGCGATTCCAACGTTTATTCGCTCGGGGAGTACCGCGAGTTAAACGCCTCGGGCTTGCGGTTTGTCGATCGACGTGAGCGGACTTGCGAGGAAATGCTGCTGTACTATGAAGTGGTCGCACGTCCCGCGCGGCGGTTGTTTTTGAGCTATCCGGCGCTCGACAACGCCGCCCAGCCGCTGTCTCCCAGCCCCTTTCTGCGAGAGACGACGCAACTGTTTTCATCGCTGGATTTGCGCAACACGCCTGCGCCTTCGCTATCTCCCATTCCAAGCGACGAATCCCCGCTGGGGCCGCGCGATCTGCGTGTGCTGGCGGTCGCTCGCTCCATGACGGAGGACGGCGCGCTGCTGGCAGGAATGATCCGCGAACCACGGCGCGCCGCGGATCCTGGGCCGTGCCAATCGGTGGGGAATCTTCTAGCGGGAGTCGAGTTGATCCTGGACCGGTCGCGACCGCCGTATGGCGCGTTCGACGGCGTCTTGCTGGGGCCGGCAGCGCGCGCTCGGCTGGCCGAGGATTACGGCCCCGAACACTGCTGGAGCACCAGCCAACTGGAACAGTATGCGTATTGTCCCCACCAGTTCTTTTTGCAACGGGTGTTGCGGCTGCGGGAGCTTTCCGAATTGACGCTGGCCATCGACCACGGCAGGCGGGGCGAGCGCATGCACTCGCTTTTAGCCGCGGCGCATCGGCGGTGGAGCGCCGACGGCAATCTCCGTTCGCCTTGCGATGGCGACCCGTCGGAGTTCGCCCGCCTTTGCTCTGGAATTCTGGACGGCGTCCTGGAGCAATCGCGCGACGAAAGCCCGCTGTCGGCGGCCTTTGCGGAGTTGGATCGGCGATTGATCGAACAGTGGATCGCGAGTTACCTGCAACAGCATCTGGCGTACGAAGCCGCGTTTGAAGGCGCCTCATTCACTCAAACTCCCGTCGCCAGCCATTTTGAGGTGTCCTTTGGCCCTCAGCCAGGTGGCGAGGCGGAGGACGCCGCCGATCCGCTATCGACAGCCGCTCCCTATGAGCTGTCGGTCAATGGCACGACGCTGAAGCTCAGCGGCCGGATCGACCGTATCGACGTCGGTTTGCTCGGGGGTCAGGTCGTGTTCAATTTGCTCGACTACAAAACGGGAGCGCCGAATCGAGTGAGCGCGCAGGATTTTGAGTCCGGAGTAGCGCTCCAGCTCCCCTTGTACGCCCTAGCCGTACAGGAATTCCTGCTGGCCGAACGAGGCGCATTGTCCTGGCAGCCGGGATATTGGTTTTTCAAGAAGAATGGCTTCCATTCTCTTAAAGAGCTGCAAATGCACCAGCTTTCCGACGGAAGGGTTCAGGAATCGCCTGCCTGGGCCAAACTGAAGCCCAAACTGCTTGCTCGGATCGCGGATTTGGTGGCTGGCGTTCGCTCCGCCCTGTTTCCCATGGCCTGTTCCGACGAAGAGTGCGCCAGCCGCTGTTCCTATGGCACGGTGTGCCGTGTGAATGCCGCCCGCGCATTGGGGAAAGTCTGGCCGCCTGCCTCATCAGCCGTTGAGGAGCCATCGTCGACATGAGCGCCCTTCCCCAATTGACGTTGGAGCAATCGGCGGCGATTTACGGTCGCGGCGCCTCGATTGCGCTTTCCGCGGGCGCCGGGTGCGGCAAAACATTTGTGCTGACCGAGCGGTTCCTGTCGTGCCTGGAACCGCCCACCGGTGGCGGGGAGGCGACCGATCTCGACGAGCTCATTGCGATCACGTTTACGGACCGCGCGGCACGCGAAATGCGCGATCGGATTCGCGACAAGTGCGCCGCGCGGCTAAAAGCTTCCCCTCCGGACCAGGCGGCGCACTGGTTGCGGCTGCTGCGGGGGCTGGATGGCGCCAGGGTCAGCACGATCCACGCTTTTTGCGGCACGCTGTTGCGCAGCCATGCCGTCGAGGCGGCTCTCGATCCACGCTTCAGCGTCATGGATACCAGTCAAGCCGAGACGTTGTTTCTGGAACTGATCGACGACGAATTGCGCCGGCGGCTAGCGGCTCGCGACGACATGGTCATCGAACTGATGGAAAAACTGGACCTGAGAGGACTGCGGCAAGCCATTTCATCTCTTTGGGACTCTTCTCGGAGTTGGGACTGTGGGGCCTGGTTGCAAAAAGACGCGGCCGAAATCGTCGAGCAGTGGTCGAACTACCACCATCAGCGGGTGGTTCCCGCGCTGATTCGCCGGATTGCCGATTCGCACGAGTGTCGTTTGCTCATGGCTGCCATGGAGGACGGCGATCCGACGAATGCGGTGATGCGGGAACGATTTGGCGTATTGCGGTCAAAGATTCCTTACTTGTCCACTTCGCCGAATCTCGCAGCCGACCTGGTCACCGTCCGCGCTTCGGCGATGGTCAAGGGGGGAGGATCAAAGAAGGAATGGCCAAGCGAATCGTCTTACGATTGCTTCAAGGTAAACGCCCAAGCATTCCGCAAGATAATCGACGATAAAATCCTGCCGCATTTGTCATTCGACCCTCAGCCGGCGCTTGCCGAAGCGCGGCTTGGCCAACAAGCGCTCGCAATAACCTTGGACGTGGTGGCGGAGTACGAGCGGCGCAAGCAACAGTTGTCTTGCTTGGACTTCGACGATTTACTGGTCCGCGCCCGCCGCTTGCTGACCGACCCTGCGCACGACCGGCTGCGAGAGCGGATGGCCTTGCACACCAAGTTGCTGTTGGTGGACGAATGTCAGGACACGGACCCGGTGCAGGTGGACTTGATCCGCGCCTTGTGTGGGGCGGAGTTCGAGAGCGGCAAGCTGTTCTTTGTCGGCGACTACAAGCAATCGATTTACCGGTTTCGCGGCGCCGATCCGGAGGTGTTTCGGGCCTTGCGGGAGGAGACGCCTTCGCAGGGGAGGCTGGCGCTGACGCGAAACTTTCGCAGCCAGCCGCCCATCCTGGATTTTGTCAATGCCCTGTTCCGCGACGACCTGGGGGGCGCCGGTCAGTCCTACGAAAAACTGGTTCCGCATCGAGCACGAATGTCGGCCGAACCGGCGATCGAGTTTTTGTGGTCCGTCGAGCCGACCGATGACCAGGGTCGGGTTGGCCGTAAGGACGCCGCCGCCGCCCGTCGCCGCGAAGCCGACTGGATCGCCCGCCGACTTCGCGCGATGGTCGACCGCGATACCTCCGGCTCCGCCGACGGCAAACCGGTTCTGGCGGCGCGCTCGGCGGCGGCAGGAGAACGGGCGGCCGATCGGCCCGCGGTGAGCCCTGGCGACATCGCCATTTTGTTCCGCGCGCTTTCGAATGTCGCCTTGTACGAGGAGGCGCTGCGCAAGTGGGGTCTCGACTACTATCTGGTTGGCGGCCATGCGTTTTATGCCCAGCAGGAGATCTTTGACCTGCTCAATGTGCTCCGTTCGCTCGTCAGCGCCGCGGATGAGGTAAGTTTGGCCGGCGCGCTGCGCAGTCCTTTTTTCTCCCTGGCGGACGAGACGCTGTACTGGCTGGCCAGGCATCCACGTGGACTGTCGGGCGGGCTGTTCGAGGGGTCGCCGCCAGAGCCGCTGGATGCCGAACAGCGCCGCCGCTGCGAGGTCGCCGCCGCCACGCTCAAAGATCTCCGAGCGCTTAAGGACCGATTGCCAATCGCGGCTCTGATTCAGGAACTCTTAAACCGGACAGGTTACGATGCGATCTTGACCTGCGAGTTCATGGGGGAACGAAAGCTCGCCAACCTGCGCAAGCTGATCGAACAGGCCCGCTCGTTCGATCAGGGAGGGGAAATGGGGCTTGCCGATTATGTCGTCCAGCTCTCGCAGTTCATCGTCAAACAGCCGCGCGAAGCGCTCGCGGCGACCCATCCGGAAAAAACCAACGTGATCCGGCTGATGACGATCCATCAGTCCAAAGGGCTGGAGTTTCCAGTGGTCGTAGTTCCCGATCTGGAGTGGTCGCGCCGCAACAACGATAAGTCCGCGATATTTGATCCGGATTTGGGGCCTTTGCTGCAAATTCCCAATCCCGCGGGCGACGATCGGTCAATGAACGGCTTTCGGCTGCGGTCGCTGGTAACCGCTGAAGCGGACGAGGCGGAGGCGATCCGATTGTTGTACGTGGCCGCCACGCGCGCCGAGGACTACCTCATACTTTCGAGCAGCGTGGGCAACCTGGACGAGCCGCGGGGGATCTGGATGGAGCTTCTCGCACGACGCTTCGACCTGCGGACCGGCGCATGCCGAGCCGAGCTGCCGCCGGGTTGGAACGCGCCGCAGGTTCGAGTGACGGCGGTCGAACCCGCTGCCGCCAGTCGGGCCGCGGAGCGCGGCGCGAATAGGAACCTGGCCAAGTCATTGGAGCGCGTGCGCGTGCTGGCGGAATCTGACGGTCCGGCAGTTCCGAGAGGCGTGTCTCCGGTCGAGCAGGATCCATCCAGCAGACAGCAGTATTCCGTTTCTCGGTTGACCGGTTCGCTGCACGGCGCGGTCGATAGGCCAGAGCACCGATTCCATGAAATAGCGGAGCCATCCGGAACTCCGCCGGTCGATCCGCTGGGGCTGGGTTCGCTGGTGCATGAGACCCTTGCCAATGTCCACTTTCAGGAGGATGGCCGAAACCTCGCGGAAACCGTGCTCCGCTTCGCCGATAAACATGTCCCCGGGTTGGAGGCCGAGCGCAGTGAGGCGATCCAGATGCTCCAGGAGTTCTGGAAATCCCCCCGGCGCGCGATACTGGCGAACGCCCGCGAGCTGTTTACGGAAATGGAATTTCTGCTCCCTTGGCCGGAGGGCCGGAATCAATCGGAACGGTATCTGCAAGGCTACCTGGATTGTCTCTATCGCACCGATGACGGACGCTGGCGATTGCTGGACTATAAGACCAATCGGGTGACACGAAAAAACCTGCCGGAATTGGCGCGGGCATACGAGATGCAAATGTTCGTGTATGGGCTGGCGGCGGAATCGGCACTGGGGGAACCGTTAGCCGAGCTAACGCTGCATTTTCTCCGCTCGGGACTAGAGCATCGCTACGAATGGGACGACAACAGCCGCAGCCGGGCCGCTCAGATTGTGGAACAGGCCATGCAAACCGCAATTCGGGGTGGCGAGGGCAAATCGCAACCGGCGCCACCGAAACTACGGTAGAAGCTACACCAACTCGCGCATCGGGGTCGCGCCCCCATCGACCAGATGCTGTGGTCGCCCGGTCAGATCGTGGACGTAGCGGCTCATGACGTCGATGCCCATGTTGTGGTAGAGCGTGGCATGCACCTC
>JALHPA010000248.1 GCA_022842745.1 Pirellulales bacterium | reverse complement strand
GCGGACGTACTGCTGGCGAAGATCCGCTCCTACCGTTTGAAATTTTCGCGGGTTGAAGGCCACGCTCCCCACCTGGCCTCCCAGATCGACCACGGTCCCGCGCCGTTCGCGATTACGGATCTCGGTGTTGTTGATCACGGTGTTGTTGTTATTGACCACCGTGTTGTTGATCGTGGTGTTATTGATCACCTGCGACAGCGGCGCGGCAATGATCGAGTTCTGAATCTGCGCCACGTTCGCCCCCCGCCCGGCGGATACAATCTGCGTCTGTTCCAGATAGGTGCGCGGCGGCCGGACCCCCGGCGTGCGAGCGAAATAGTCGTACCGCTGGCGCACGTCCACCAGCCAGTTCGCGTTTCCGCGGCTATAGTTCCAGCGGTTGTAGGCGATCAACGGATCGTAGGCGATCCGGCTTCCGGTGGCGAAGTTGAACCAAGGTTGAATGCCAAACCGGCTATACCGGTCGGCGTAATAGTCGCCAAAGTAGTAGTGACCGTACCGCGGCCGGCAGAAAAGATGCGTTTGGAGAATATTGATGTTGACGATGAACCGGGGCTGGTAAAAGAACGGCCTTTGGAACGCGACCTGCCGGAAGTAGACCGGGGTAAACAAGCAACCCCGATCGATCGGCGGGTAGTCCCAGAAACCCGGCACAAAGATCCACCCGGTGGGGCACCAGTTGTACCGCGGCGGCGTCCACACCCAGTTCGGCTGCGAAATCGCCCAATAACCGGGCCGCCACATGTACCGCGTCTCGCGATAAACCCAGCACCCCGGCGCCCAGAAGTGATTCGCCGAAGGCTGCGTTATCGTCGGTCCAACCTCCAGCGACTCCGGCGGCTCCGGCAGATATTCCACTTCCGTCTGCTCCGCGGATGTCCAGAACCCAGGCGTCCAACTCCAGCCATTGTCGACCTGCCCCCAATATCCCGCCACCCAGACCTTGCCCGGCGGGGAGTCCCGCCACATGCCGCTGATCCAGATGTAATCCTGCCGTTCGTCGTCCCAGGCATAATAACCGGGGATCCAAACCACGTTGTCCCCTTCCGGCTTCGCGTCTGGAGGGAGCTCCTCAATCGCGGGGGGCGGGCGCTTTTCAACTTGTAATTCCCTCACCCGTTCCCCTTCGGACGGCGACGCAAAGGCTTCGTGGACCGGCCCGCGCGTCTCGACCTCGAGCGCTTCATCCGGCACAGGATCGCTTGCCGCCGGAATCGGATCGCCCACGGGAACCGACCGGTCCAAGGAGTCCTGCCCACGCGAACTGGCTACATAACTCACAGCCAGCAACAGGCCAACCAACGCCACCCCCATCACCAACCACCTCGTGACGCTTCTCATAACCCTTCTCCGGCTAACGCGACTTGTCATCATAACGATACGGCGCGCGATCCATTTGATCCAGTTCGCCGCTCCCCCAAAGACCCTTTCAAGACAAACAACAACCGCCGCTTTTGATCTCTTCCCGCGGATCCACGAAGAAAACCGAGCAAGAGCAACTCCAAGCGAAGCACGGCGACCAATCCCAGAGACCGCCCATGCAAGTATCGCGCCAGTCAAAGGGCGCCGCCGAATGGCTTTCCCAAATACGGGAAATACAACCCTAGTCGTCGTGCCCTGCGCCCGCAGGATAGTCTGCTGCGTCGCCGCGTTCCGGTGTCGCTGTGTCGCTATATCGCTCCAATCAAGATCGCAGCGCCGCGACGCAGATCTCCTGCCGATTGTGGCTGAGTTGCCGGGCGCGGACTTTTTCATAACCCCAGGCGCGAATTCGCGCCAGATAGTCCGGAATTTCCGCTGCCAGGTTCCAGTCGAGCAATTTCAACGTCAGCAACAGTCCCTCCACCGCGACGTCCTTGTGCGTCACGATCGACTCCACCATTTCCAACGTGTAACTCGGGGCCACGTTGACATCGACCGACAGCCACTTCGCCCGCCCAAACTCCCTCCGCTTCACGTCGGCCCCCCGCTTCTTCCAATGTTCAAAATGGGGGTGCGCCAAGATTTCCGGATCCATCTCCGCCGGATCGATCCCGATCACGTTCAGCCCTCGTTCCAATAACGCCTGGCTCGCCCCCCCGGGGGCGCTGCCGATCTCCACCCACCATTCCCGCTTCCGCACCGGCAGCCGAGACCAGGCCAATGCCTCGCGCATTTTTAGATACGCCCTGGACACCATCGTTACGGTCGGTTCGAGCGAAAAAATGCCTCCCGGCCATCGCGATGCCGTCGACCGCACGACATGCCACCCCAGCCACCATTCCTGCCCATCGATCACCACGCAGTCGAGCACCCGCTCCCCCGGCGTGGCCAGTCCCGTCTGCTCCGCCGATAATCCCACCGCCTGAGTGAATGCCTGCTCTGCCTCAGCGACCTGCGTGGTTCGCATCGGCTCAAAACCATGATGCCCCATCTCGACCGGGTCCCGCTGCCAGACATGCAGCCGCTGCCAACCCTCACGCGGCGATGCCAGATCGATGCTCGACGATGGCCGGGCTTCGACCGATTCAACCTCGCCGCCGGTCCGACCACCTCCTGTCCCCCCTTGGGCGTCTTGGGCTTCCGTTTGCCCCACTGCATCGAGCAATTCCACCGCTGCGCGGGCTAGCTCTTCTGCGTTCTTTCCGCGTACCCGCCCCAACGACAAGCCATACGCTCTCGCGAACACGCTCTGCAGGTCAAAATCCCCGGCCAGCTCCCGCTCCGGCGGAATCTTGAACGTCACAAACCCCGGCCGCGAATACGCAAACCGAAACTCCGGCCAGCGCCGCGCCAATTCGCCCTTGAGCGCTCCTTCCGCCCCAACCTGGCAGGTAGTAAACAAAAATCGTCCAGCGGCAGGCATCATGGCTCGTACTTGGTGTCTTAAGGTATCCCCGAGCCGCCAACGGCGGGCGGGTCTGTTTCTGACCCGTCCGCCCGACCGGCGCCGATCCCCCTCCCTGGCAATCCTGTCTTGGCTAGCTCTGCTCCCATGTTAAGATAGTTCCGCTCGCATTGCTGGCCCAAACCGGCCCCTTTTCGCTTCCGGTCCCTTGCGTCTCTCCTCCCATGACTCCCAAACCGACGCCCTCCCCCCCCGCCGAGTCCACCGATCGCCCCCTGGCGAACCTAGAGGATTGGGAACAATTTGTTGTCACTCGGTATCCTTACGCCGACCGTCCGGCCGATCCCGCCAAGGACAAGGACGCCTATCGCAATTACGACACGCCTGCCCGCGACACGGTGCGAGAGTTCTACCGCCAGAACCACGCCCATCAGACCTACGATTTCGTCCTCGCCAAAGAGCGCGAGTTCTTATCGTTCGACCGCCGCACAATGACCCCCTGGGAAGCGTTCGACTACCTAAACACCCTGGTCGACGACTCCGACCCGGACATCGATCTGGCCCAATGGGACCACCTGCTGCAAACCTCGGAGGCGATCCGCGCCGACGGCCATCCCGATTGGTTTGTCCTGACCGGCCTGATCCACGACCTGGGAAAGATCCTCTGCCTATTCGGAGAACCGCAATGGGCCGTCGTCGGCGACACGTTCCCCGTGGGCTGCCGATACTCCGAGAAGATCGTCTACCCCGAGTTTTTCGCCCTCAATCCCGATTCCCAGGTTCCGGAATACCAGACCCCCTGCGGAATCTATTCCCAGCACTGCGGCTTGGACAACGTCCACATGTCCTGGGGCCATGACGAATACCTGTACCAGATCATGAAGCCGTACCTGCCCGAGCCGGCCCTCTACATGATCCGCTACCACTCCTTCTACGCCGCCCATCGCGAGCGCGACTACGATCATTTAATGAACGACCACGACCAGGCCATGTTCGACTGGGTCCGGGCGTTCAACCCCTACGATCTGTACTCCAAGTCCCCCCAGCCGCCGCGCCTCTCGGAACTGCGGCCGTACTACGAGGACTTGTTGGCGAAGTATCTCCCCTCGACCTTGCGGTTTTAGCCGCACGCCGGCGGCCTGGTTTCCGTTCCGCAGCTCACTCTTCCTCCCCCTCCCGCGGAACCGGCGCAGCACCGCGATACACGATGATCGAATTCGTAAACAGATTCGAATTCGGTATCAAGATCTTCCGGTCAGGCAGCTCCAGCGTCGTATAGCGCAAGTCGATCTGCACCACCGTCCCTTCCAGGTTGGTGACGGAAATGCGGTCGTTCCGCGCGAACGGCCGATAGATCAAGATCATGATCCCGGCGATCGAATTCGACACCACGTCCTTCAGCGCAATACCCAGCGCCAATCCGGTCAGACCCAGTCCCGCCACCAGCGCGGAGACGTCAATTCCGACCGTCCCCAGCCCGGTCACAAGGCCGATTGCCACCACGCTCCACTTGGCCGTCTCAGCCAGAATGCCGACGGCGTCGGCATTCACCCGCCGCAGCCTTCCCAGCCGGTTGATCAATCGGCGGACCGCGTTCGAGGCGAACCAGAACAAGCCGACCAGCAGCGACCCGATCACGATCTGCGGCACTTGCTGCGCGATCCGATCCGTGGTGGCCTCCCATGCGGTCCCGTCCCACAAACTCATCCCTGTCAGGTCCGCGATCCATCCATTCATTGGGGTTCCCACTCCATTCCCAATCGAGCTCGATCCCGTTCCACGGGATCCCTACATCTTCGAAGCGATCGTCCCAGCGGACCGATCCCCCGCGCCCCCTACCGTTCAGACAAAGGCTTCCACGACCGCGGCGCCGGTCCCACGTACCGGCCGGAAGGCCGAATCAGGCGGTTGTGCGCGGCCTGCTCCAGTATGTGCGCCGACCATCCCGCCACCCGAGCGACCGCGAACAGGGGCGTAAAGATATCCGCCGGCAGGCCCAAATAGTGGTACAGCCGGGCGCTGGGCCAATCGACATTCGGCAGCAAGCCCTTCTCCTCGCGCATCACCTGCTCGATCGCACCGGCCAATTCCTCGGTTCGCTGGTTCCCGGTCTTTTCCGCCAGCGCCGCGCACAAGGGCTTCAAAAAAATCGCCCGCGGATCTCCGTGCTTATAGACCCGGTGGCCAAATCCCATGATCCGCCGCTTTTCCCCGATCGCCTGCCGCACCCAATCTCGAGCGTTCGCCGCCTGTGACGCCGAATTCAAAACGTCCATTACCCGCGCGTTGGCCCCTCCGTGCAACGGACCCTTCAGCGCGCCGATGGCCGCGGTGATCGCCGAGTGATAGTCCGACATCGTGCTCGTCACCAGCCGGGCCGCAAACGTCGAAGCGTTGTACTCGTGTTCGGCGTACACCGTCAGCGAAACGTCCAACGCCTCAACCATCCCCTCGCTTGGCTCCGCTCGCCGCAACATCCACAGTAGGTTCCCCGCCAGCGTTCGGTGCTTGTCGGGATGCGCAGGCTCCTTCCCTTGCTGCAAACGGTATCCGGCGGCCAGCACCACTGGCAACCGCGCCAACATCCGCTCCGCCTTCCGTTGATTGGCCTCGACGGTGTTCGCGGCTGCGTCGGGATCCCAATGCGCCAGGTAGCTGGCCCCGGTCCGCAACACATCCATCAGCGGTGTTCGGCTGGGAATCGGCCGCAGCATATCAATGACCGGACCGGGGACCGGCGCATCGCTTGC
>JALHPA010000247.1 GCA_022842745.1 Pirellulales bacterium | reverse complement strand
TAACCGGGGTCTCGGCGTACAAGGCGCTGGACGCCAACGACAACACGGTGCGGTTCGCGCTCAACGTCTGGGCGGGGTGGGGACCGATCATCCTGGCCAACAACGGGTTCAAGCCGGGGAAGGTATGGAAGACGCCCGACGGCAAAGAGTTCAAGCTGGAGTTGGTGCTGATCGACAATCCGGTGCAGATGCGCGACGCCTACGCGCTGGGGGAGGTGCATATCGGCTGGGCCACGCTCGACATGCTGCCGTTGTTTATGGAGGGTTTCGTCGACAAGTTGGGGCGGCCCAAGGACTCGCGGGTGATGCCGCGGATTTTCCAGCAAGTGGACTGGTCCAACGGCGGCGACGGGATCGTGGTGCGGGAGGAGATCAAGCGGGTGGCCGACCTGCGGGGCCAGACGATTGTGCTGGCGCAGAATTCCCCCTCGCACTATTTCGCGTTGAACATGCTGGTGGCGGGAGGGGTGCAGCCGGCCGATGTGAATATGCGCTTTACCGAGGATGCGTTCCAGGCGGCCGCGGCGTTCAACGCCAGTAAAAAGGAGCTGCAGGGGTGCGTATCGTGGGCCCCGGACATCTACAACCTGGCCGCGGCGCGCGGCAACCGGATGCTCGTGACCACGCTAGACGCCAACAAACTGATCGCGGATGTATGGTTTGCGCGGGCGGATTTCGCCAAGGATCATCCAGGCATCATCGAGTCATTGGTGCGTGGCAATTTCGACGCGATGGAGGATTTGAAGACCGACGAGAACAAGGCCAAGTGCGCCCAGTTGATGGCCGATCCTTCGGCTTACAACATTCCGGCGGCCGACGCGCAGAAAATGTTCGCCGACGCCCACAATACGAATTGGGCCGAGAACTACCAGTTCTTCATCAACCAGAACAATCCGGCGAATTTTGAGAACGTCTGGTCGCGGGCCTATTATCTGTACCGCAAGATCGGATCGATTACGCACAAGCCCGTTCCGTTCAACCAGGTGATGGATTATTCGGTGATCGAGAAGCTGGGGAAGGAGGACAAGTACAAGAATCAGCAGGACGAGTACAAGACGATGCTGCCGCCGCGGACGGTGAAGCAGATCGAAGCGGAGTCGGACGAGATTCTGACGAATACGATCATCCTGCACTTCTATCCCAATAGCGCGGACTTGCACAAGAAGATCACCCGGGACGAAAACGGCAAGACGGTCGAAACGCTGTACGATCCGAACGCGGATCTGGTCCTCAAGGACGCAGCCAAACTGGCGGCGCAATTCGGCGGGGCGCGGATCATCGTGGAAGGGCACACGGATAGCTCCATGTTGGGCAAGGTGGCGCCGGAAGTGGTGCGCGAGCTATCCGAGGCGCGGGCGATGGCCGTCCGCAAAGAGCTGATCGAAAAGCACAGCCTCGAGCCGAGCCGGTTCAGCGCAGTCGGCTATGGTTGGGAGCGCCCGGCGGAGGAAGGGAACCACGCCAAGAACCGACGGGTGGAGATCAAGGTCTATTCGGCCGAGAAGCAGTAATCGCCCAGAAGCAGTGAGAGACGCGATCCGCATGGCCCAGCAGCCGAAAACGACTTCCGGCTCGATGCCGCCCCAGGATTCGTTCACGAAGGGCCCGTTCGCCGAGCAGCAGACCCCCCTGCCCGCCGATACGGTTGTGCCCCGGCGTATGGCGACGGATAACGGGCGGGGGCAAGGCATGCGCGTCTGGTTCGGGCTGCGGCGGGAGATCTCGCAAGGGGCGCGGCTGGCGTTGGGGCTGGTGTGCGTGGTGTTGATCTATGGGCTGTGGTGGTTTTTGACGCGGGATGCCAGCGGTGCGGCGGAAGCAGGCGCGGAATGGGGTGGGGCCCCGGAGGGGCGAATTTTGGCCCCCACCGTTCTGCCCAGTCCTGAGGAGACGTTCTCCACGTTTCGCAGCTTGTGGTTCGACCGGGAGTTGACGCGCAATACGCTCGCCAGCCTGCGGCGGGTGGGGCTGGGTTTTGGCCTGGCAGCGCTCGTGGGGATTCCGATCGGCGTGCTGTGCGGCTGCTTTCCCTGGTTCAATGCTTTTTTGGCCCCGGTCACCATTTTCGGTCGGAATATCCCCGTGGCAGCGCTGATCCCGCTGACGTTTTCGTTCTTCGGCATCGGCGAGACGCAGAAGATCATGTTTATCTTCATCGCCTCGGTGGCGTTCGTGGTCATCGACACGGCGCGGGCGGTGAGCGACGTCAGCTCGCGGTACATCGACACGGCTTACACCCTGGGGGCGAGCCGCCGACAGATTATTCTGAAGGTGCTGGTGCCGCTGGCGTTTCCCGGCATCTTCAATTCGCTGCGGTTGTTGTTTGGGCTGGCGTTTGGCTACATCATGTTGGCCGAGGTGATTAAAATTGGAAACGTATCGGGCGGATTGGGAGACATCATCAATACTTCGCAGAAGCGGGGACCGCGGGAGCATATTTACCTGGTGTTGTTGATCATTCCCTTGGTGGCATTGGCCATCGACCGGGGGCTGTACTGGATTCAACGCCAATTGTTTCCTTACCAGTACGGAGGACCGGGATATTTGAAGTCGGTCGTCCGGCTGGCGATCCATGCTTGGGAAGATTTTAAGGGTCTGATCGTAAGCCCCAAGACCCTGACTCCAATTGGTTCTCCGCCCAACCGTTGAACCTCGCGATAGCGGGGGCCATAGGCGCCCACCGATCCGTTGCACTCCAGGTTTTCATCGCCGCGCAGCTCGACCTCCGGTAGTTTTCTGCCCCCCCTCCCCGGTTCAAGTTCCTTGACCACTCCTCCCGCTACTTCCGTTCCCGATTCATCTCCGCATCCGGTCGGGATGGGGCAGGTGCTGCCGGAGGTGCGCCAGCCGGAGAGCTTGCGCGTGCCGCACGTGGTCGAGTTTCGGGGGGTAAGCAAGACGTACAACGCCGGGCGGGCCAATGCGTATACGGCGATTCGCGATGTGACGTTTGTGGTGGCGGACTTGCCGAACAAGGGGGAGTTCGTGTGCGTGCTGGGGCCGAGCGGCTGCGGCAAGAGCACGATCTTGCGGCTGATCGCGGGACTTGCGCCGCAGCATCCGGCGACGACCGGCGAAGTGCTGGTGCTGAATCAGCCGGTACATGGTCCGGGGGCGGACAGGGGAATGGTGTTTCAGGATTATACGAGCTTCGACAACCGCTCGGTGTTGGACAACATCGTGTTCGGGCTGGAGTGCCAAAGGGTTGCCCGCGCGGAGCGGTACGAGTTGGGGCGAAAGTGGATTTCCCAGGTGGGGCTGAACGTCGAGACGGACGCCGCGAAGTATCCGCACGAATTATCGGGGGGAATGCGGCAGCGGGTGGCGATTGCGCGGTCGCTGATCCTACGGCCGCGGATCATGCTGATGGACGAGCCGTTTGGGGCGTTGGACCCGACGACCCGGATGAATATGCAGGATTTGCTGGTCTCGTTATGGAGGGAGGTGCAGGCGACGGTTTTTTTCGTCACGCACAGCATCGAGGAAGCGGTCTTTTTGGGGGACCGGGTGTATATCATGAGCAATGCCCCCGGCACGATCCTGGAAGAAATCGAGATCGAGCCGGCGGACCGTCCGGCGCACCTGATGCAGCGGGAGCCAAAATTCCAGGAAACGGTATACTACATCCGGGATTTGATCAGCAAGCTGGAAGAGAACAAACGACCGGACTGAGACGCGAAGCGGATCGCTGCTCATGCTTGCCGACGACGATTTTTGACTGCCGCGTGCCGTGCGAATTGCCAAGTACCTTAAACGAGCGTTCCTCAACCAGTGGAACCTGCTGGCGTTTGTGGGGGCGTCGGCGTTCGGGTTGCTCAGTGGGCGGCCGGATATCGTGCTGCCGGTGGTGGCGGCGGGAGAGCTGGCATATCTGGGAATGCTGGGGACGCATCCCAAGTTTCAAGCGTATGTCGAAGCTCAGGAGGCCAAGGCGGCGCGCGGTGAAAATTCCGGCGACACTCAGCGAACCTTGGAGCGAATTACCCAGTCGTTGCCACGAGCGGCGCTGGACCGGTTTTTGGAGCTGCGAACGCGGTGCCTGGAGCTACAGCAAATCGCCGTGGAGCTGAAGCATCCGGGGCAGGAGACGGCGGAGTTGCCGTTTGAGAATTTTCAGGCGGACGGACTCGACCGGTTGCTGTGGATTCATCTGCGGCTCTTGTACACGCAGAATGCACTGGAACGGTTTTTGAAGAAGACCAGCGAGCAGCAGATACGGGACGACATTCGCCGATTGGAGGACCGGCTGGCGACGTTGTCGGCCGAGCAACCGGGCGGGACCGCGAATACGGGGAGCACGCAAGCTCAGAAAATCCGCAAGGCGCTCGAGGATAATCTGGCCACCAGCCGGGACCGTTTGCTGAACTTGCAGAAGGCGCGTGACAACTACGAATTGGTGAAGCTGGAGATCGAACGGCTGGAGAACAAGACCCGCTCGCTGGCGGAATTGGCCGTGAACCGGCAGGAGCCGGATTTTATCTCCGGGCAGGTGGATCAGGTGGCGGCCAGCATGTTGGAGACGGAAAAGACGATGAACGATTTGCAGTTTGTGACTGGCCTGGAAACGCTGGAAGAGACCCCGGAAATGTTGCGCGTTCCCGTGGCCCAACGCCAATAAAGCTCACCCCGCCCCGATGGCCAAAAAGCCCCAACCCACTGTTGCACAGCCCAAATCGGGCGCCGGTAAGCCCGCGGGGGGCAAAGCCTCCAAGAAGCCTGCGGCGGACAAAGAACACGACAACGAGCGGCTGATCGCTCAGAATCGCCGTGCCCGCCATGAGTACACCGTGCTCGACACGCTGGAGTGCGGGATCGTGCTGGTGGGGAGCGAGGTGAAAAGTCTGCGGAAAGGGACGCTGTCGCTGGACGAGGCCTATGCGCGGGTGAAGGACAACGAAGTCTGGCTGATCGGCTGCGACATTGCCGAATACGTGCAGGCCAACCAGCTCAATCACAATCCCCGCCGAGCGCGGAAGCTGCTAATGCACCGGCGGGAGATCCGCAAATTCGCTGGCAAGGGAGTGGAAAAGGGGCTGACTCTGGTTCCCTTGAAGATGTATTTCAAGGAGGGGCGGGCGAAGGTGCTGTTGGGGGTCTGCCGCGGCAAGCAATTGCACGACAAACGCCAAACCATGAAAGACCGGTCGGTGAAGCGGGACATCGACCGGGCAATGCGGCGGAAGTGAGCTACTGGGCGGCGGGCGAGGCCGGGGCCGAGATGCACCAGAGGGCCTGATGGGTGCGGAGGAAGAGGTCGGCGCCGGAGGGGGCTGGCGAGGAATTCGTCGGCTCGTCGAGGGAGTTGGTGGCCAAAAGCTCGAACTTGGGCCCGGCTTTGAAGACGAACGTGTCGCCGGATTGGTTCATGAGATAGATCCGGCCCTGGTTTTCGACCATCGAGGACCAGCAGTCGTTCTTGCCGGCGGCGGCGGAGAGGCGCTCTTCCCACAGGACCTTGCCGGTAGCGAGGTCCTGGCATTGGACGATGTTCTGCATGTCGCCAATGAACAGTCGGCCGTCGAGAATGATGCCGCTGCCGAGGCGAAGTTTGTTTCTGGGAGAGTGCCAGAGGCGTTGGGTGG
>JALHPA010000246.1 GCA_022842745.1 Pirellulales bacterium | reverse complement strand
AGCCCTCCCCCTCGAAGGCGATGACGTGCGTCGCCACCCGATCGAGGAACCAGCGGTCGTGGCTGATGACGACGACGCAACCGGCGAAGTTGAGAATCGCCTCTTCCAGTGCCCGCAGCGTATCGACGTCGAGGTCGTTCGTCGGCTCGTCCAGGAGCAGCAAATTGCAGCCGCGGCGGAGCAGCTTCGCCAGGTGGACCCGGTTCCGCTCGCCTCCCGACAGCACCCCCACCTTCTTCTGCTGATCGGGACCCTGGAAGTTGAACCGCGCGACATAGGCCCGGCTGTTGATTTTCCGCCCCCCCATCTCCAAGTTGTCGTGCCCGCCGGAGATTTCCTCCCACACGTTTTTGTTCGGGTCGAGGCTGTCGCGCGACTGGTCGACGTATCCCATTTCGACGGTGTCGCCGACGCGGAATTCGCCGCTATCGGGCTGTTCGTCGCCGATAATCATGCGAAACAGCGTGGTCTTTCCGGCGCCGTTGGGACCGATGATTCCCACGATGCCTCCCGGCGGCAGACGGAAGCTGAGATTCTCGAACAGTAGATTTTCGCCGAACGCCTTGGAGACGTTCTTGGCCTCGACGACCAATTCTCCCAGGTGCTTGCCCGGTGGAATCTGAATTTCAAACTCCTCCTCGCGGTCCTGGAATTTTTCCGCCGACATCCGCTCGTAGGCTTGGATGCGAGCCTTGCTCTTGGCCTGCCGCGCTTTCGGAGAGGAGCGAATCCATTCCAATTCCCGGTCCAGCGTCTTCTGGCGGGCGGATTTTGCCTTCTCCTCGACCTCCAGTCGGGCCTTTTTCTGTTCCAGCCACGCAGAATAGTTCCCCTGGTAAGGAATGCCGCGCCCGCGATCCAATTCCAGAATCCAGCCCGCCACGTTGTCGAGAAAATAGCGATCGTGCGTCACCGCCACGACGGTGCCGGTGTATTCGGCGAGATGGCGTTCCAACCAGTTGACGCTTTCCGCGTCGAGGTGGTTCGTCGGCTCGTCCAAGAGCAGCAGATCGGGCCGCTCGAGCAGCATCTTGCAGAGGGCGACCCGCCGCCGTTCGCCGCCAGAAAGCTTCGAGACGTCGGCGTCTCCGGGGGGGAGATTCATCGCGTCCATGGCGATTTCGATTTGCCGATCCAGCTCCCAAGCGTTGTGCAATTCGATTTGATCCTGGACGCGGGACTGCTCGGCGAGCAGCTTCTCCATTTCCTCCGGCTCCATCGGTTCGGCGAACTTAGCGTTGATCTCGTCGTACCGGTGGAGAATTTTGCGGATCGGCGCGACCGCTTCCTCGACGTTGCCGAAAACGTCCTTATCCGGATTGAGACGCGGTTCCTGCGGAACATAACCGACGGAATAACCATCCGTCAGCCGCGCCTCGCCGTCGAATTCCTTGTCCCAGCCCGCCATGATCCGCAAGAGCGTGCTTTTGCCGGCGCCGTTGCGGCCCAGAACGCCGATCTTGGCCCCTGGATAGAACGACAGCCAGATGTTTTTGAGCACCTCTTTGGGACCGTGCTTTTTGGTCAACTCGACGATCTGGTAGATATATTGCTGCGACATAGGGAACCGAATGGATGTGCCCCCGGACGAATTACCCGAGGCGATAGCCGCCGATGAATTCTGGCCCGCGACACGCAGGCCCGGCCTGGCCCCATGAAGACGGCGGCTGCAATCGAGGGCGGCGGAATCAAAAGACCAATTCTATCCGTCCGCTCGGTGGCAAGGTAGGGCCGCGTCTTGTCTCGTGGCGCCGCGCCCCGTAGCATGGCCTCCAACGAGGCTGTCCGGCGAGATTTCGTCTATTTCGCCTCCAAAACGCCATCCATCCTCCCCAATTTACGCGTTCCATGTCGCAACCCCTCAGCAATCAAGTCGCGCTCGTCACAGGCGCCAGCAAAGGCATCGGCCGCGCGGTCGCGGTCGCACTGGCCCAGGCGGGGGCGGACGTGGCCATCAACTACCACTCCAACCAGGACGAAGCGGCGGCCGTCGCCGCCGAAGTGCGCGGGCTGGGCCGCCGCGCAATTCTTTGCCAGGCCGACGTCGCCAGCCAAGAGGCGGTGGAAGCCATGGTCCGGCAGACGGTAGAGCAATTGGGTCAGTTGAACATCGCCGTCACCAACGCCGTCTACAGCGATCGCGAACCGTTCTATTCCGCCAATATGGCGGGATTTCGTCGCACAATCGATGTGACCATGTGGGGGGCGTTTTATACGCTCCGCGCGGCCGCTAATCAGATGATCGCCCAAGGGGGAGGGGGTTCCGTAGTGGTGATTAGCTCACCTCACGGCTATATTCCCGTCCCCACGGCTATGGCCTACAACATGTCCAAAGCGGCGATCGATCATATGGCCCGCACGGCCGCGATCGAGTTGGTCGACCATCGTATTCGCGTCAACATCGTCCATCCCGGCTGGATCGATACTCCTGGCGAGCGAAAATTCGTCAGCGAAGAGGAGCTTGCCCGCGCCGGGCGCATGCTCCCCTGGGGGCGGCTGGGGCAGCCGGAAGAGATAGCGCGCGGTGTGGTCTTTTTGTGCGATCCGGCCAGCGACTACATGACCGGCAGCGCGATCCTGATCGACGGGGGGAATACGCTCCCCTGGTGGGCCAAGGGAGGCGTCGGGGTTCCGCGGTAGACGAGGGGATGCTTACGGATCTACCGCGGCTAACCGAAATCTGTCCGGCGATCATTCGCTACATCCGGCAGAACCGGATCGAGCGGCAGCGACGACGGCGTCAGTCCCCTGTTTCGCTCGCACGGTTTCCGCTGAATCTTTGCCCTGCCGTTGCCTTCGACTCGCCGTAAAGTAGCTATTGTCTGGGGCAACATGGAGTCGACCGGCTCGATCGGACACCGTGCGCGCTGTAAATCCCATGACCTTGCGACCTTGGCAGGATGAAGCAACCAGCGCGACCACCGGCGATGCGGCGCCTTTGCCGGCGCTCGTCGGCCAGGGCGCCGGCGACATCGCGGCGGCAGCCGGATCGCGGAAGCGGGTCTATCAGTGGATCGCTCCCTGCCCTGCCGGACAACTCCCGGACCAGTCCATGTTCTACCGGGTCCAGTGCGCGGATTTGTCTCGGACCGGAATCGCCTTTTTTTCTTACGAGCCGCTGGAGTGCGAGGAAATAATTGCCGCCCTCGGCACCACGGACGACGCGGTGTACGTGAAGTGCAAGGTGCTGGAGAATTTGCCGGTGGCCGATGAATGCGGACCGCGGTATCACGTGCGGTGCCAGTTCGTCGAACGCTACGACGCGCCGGTCGCCCATCCTGCGACCTGAGTCGCGTTGGTCGCGCGATCGTTCGACGCGCTTCGGATATCCCTGGTCAACCGATCAACGCCGAGAGCGGTTCGTCCTCGTCCCGCACGTGCCGGGCGCGAAACACGGCCATCGAGCAAGGTTGCAGCTTGTACGTCGCTTCCGCCGGCGCGGGACAATCCAGTTCCTCATCCGCCGTGTCGAACAGCAATTCCCAGGGGGACTCTTCCCGGCTGGGGGGGAGCGTGAAGGGAATCGCCTCGCCGTGGTCGCCGTTGAACAAAATGAGCATCGTCGATCCCTGAATGATCGCGCCCCGCTCGTCGACGTCGATGTTCTCGCCGAACAGTTGCACGCCCAGACAACGCACAAACGGGGCGTTCCAGGCGTCCGCGGACATCTCCTTTCCATTCGGCGCGAGCCAGGCGATCTCGCGCGCGGACTCGCCGTGAATAGCCTTGCCGTGAAAGAAACGCCTGCGATGGAATACCGGCTCGGCGTGGAACAGCGCGATCACCTTACGCGCGAACTTGAGCAGCGCCCCCTGCCGTGGGACGAGCTCCCAGTTCAACCAACTGATCTCGTTGTCCTGGCAATAGGCGTTGTTGTTGCCGTTCTGGGTCTGGCCGAATTCATCCCCGGCCAAAAGCATCGGCACCCCTTGGGAGAGAATCAGCGTCGCCAGAATGCTGCGTTTCTTTTTTTCCCGCAGGGCGAGAATCGCCGGGTCGTCGGTCGGCCCTTCGACGCCGCAGTTCCAACTGATGTTGTCGCTGCTGCCGTCCCGGTTTTCCTCGCCGTTGGCCTCATTGTGCTTCTGGTCGTACGACACCAGGTCGTGCAGCGTGAAGCCATCGTGGCAGGTGACGAAATTGATACTGGCGTGCGGGCGGCGGCTGCTCCATTCGTACAGGTCGCTGGAGCCGCAGAACCGGGTGGCGAATTCCGAAGCCACTCCGCCATCTCCTTTCCAGAAGTGCCGGACGCAATCGCGGTATTTTCCGTTCCATTCCGACCACAAGGCCGGAAAATTTCCCACCTGGTAGCCCCCGGCCCCCAGATCCCACGGTTCGGCGATCAGCTTGACCTGCGAGATCACCGGATCCTGGTGGATGATGTCGAAAAACGCGCCGAGCTTGTTGACCTCGTGCAGCTCGCGGGCCAGGGTGCTCGCCAGATCGAAGCGGAACCCATCGACGTGCATTTCCAGTATCCAGTACCGCAAGCTGTCCATGATGAGCTGCAGGACGCGCGGGTTTTGCATGTTGAAGGTGTTGCCGCAGCCGGTGAAATCCATGTAGTAGCGGGGGTTTTCCGGCGACAGCCGGTAGTAGCCGGCGTTGTCGATCCCCCGGAACGAGATCGTCGGCCCGCGCTCGTTCCCTTCGGCCGTGTGGTTGTAGACCACGTCCAAGATCACCTCGATCTCCGCCGAGTGCAGGTTGCGGACCATGGTCTTAAACTCGCGGACGCGGTCGCCGGCAGCGGCGGTGGACGCGTAGCGGTGGTCCGGCGCGAAGAATCCCAGCGTGTTGTACCCCCAATAGTTCACCAGCCCCCGATCGACCAGATGACGATCATCCAAGTGCTCGTGGACCGGCAGCAATTCGACGGCGGTCACGCCGAGCGACTTGAGATAATGGATCGCCGGCTCGGAGCCTACTCCCGCGTAGGTGCCCCGCAGCTTCTCTGGAACCTCCGGGTGCAACTGGGTGAAACCCTTGACGTGCATTTCGTAAATCAGCGTTTTGCTCCAGGGGATTTGCGGCGCCTGATCGTTCCCCCACGTAAACGCCGAATCGAGCACCGCCGCCAGCGGGGCAAAGGCCGCATTGTCTCGATCGTCGTAAGACAGGTCGGCCTTCGCATCGCCCAATTTATAGCCCCACATTTCGTCGGCCCAGGTTGTGGCGCGGCCAACCGCCTTGGCATACGGGTCCAAGAGCAGCTTGCGAGGATTGAACCGGTGTCCTTGCGCCGGCTCGTATGGCCCGTGGACGCGATAGCCATACAGTTGACCCGGAAGGATATCCGGCAGGTAGCAATGCCACACCTGGTCGGTCTGGTCGGGCAGTTCGATGCACTGCGATTCGACCTTGGACTCGGGCGAATCGAACAGGCACAGTTCAACTTTGGTGGCGTTTTCAGAATACAGGGCGAAGTTCGTCCCGCTCCCGTCCCACGTGGCGCCCAAGGGGTACGGCCGCCCGGGCCAGATGCGCAGATTGCTCATAACGGTTGGTGCTCAAGAAAAGACGGAAATGGGGCGGAAAGTGTGGAGGATACGATTTTGCCTCGCGGTCGGCATACTTTTCC
>JALHPA010000245.1 GCA_022842745.1 Pirellulales bacterium | reverse complement strand
CAGCCCTACGGCATGCTCGTCGGCGATTACGAATTCGGCCGCAACGCCGAGGACGTGAGTCTGCTGAAGATGATCTCTAACGTCGCGGCCGCGTCGCATGCCCCCTTCGTGGCGGCCGCCAGCCCGAAGATGTTCAACTTCGAGCGGTTTACGGAGTTGGGCAACCCGCGCGATCTGGCCAAAATCTTCGACAGCGTGGAATACGCCGCCTGGAAGAGCTTCCGCGAGAGCGAGGATTCCCGTTTCGCGGCGCTTGCCCTACCCCACGTGCTGGGACGGCTCCCCTACGGCAACGACTTCAAACGCGTCGACGAGTTCAACTTCGAGGAGTTTGTCGATGGCAAGGATCACGATAAGTATCTGTGGATGAACGCCGCTTGGGCCTATGCCACGCGCATGACCGACGCTTTCTCCAAGTACGGTTGGTTTGCTCGCAGCCGCGGCGTCGAAGGGGGGGGCAAGGTCGAAGGTCTGCCGGTGCATACGTTTGCGACCGACGACGGCGACATCGCCATGAAATGTCCCACGGAAATCGCCATTACCGATCGGCGCGAGTTTGAACTCTCCAACTTGGGCTTCCTTCCCTGCTTGCATGCCAAGGGGAGCGACTTCGGCGTCTTCATGAGCGCCCAGTCGTGCCAGAAGCCCAAGACCTACTTCGAACCCGACGCTAACGCCAACGCCGAGCTTTCGGCCAAGTTGAATCTGATCATGTGTACCTCGCGGTTTGCCCATTATCTGAAGGTCATGGCCCGCGATAAGATCGGCTCCTTCATGGAGACCAAGCAGTGCACCGAGTGGCTCAACCGCTGGATCGGACAGTACTGCTGCGATCCCTCCGGAGCGAGCGATGAGACCAAGGCGAAGTATCCGTTGGCGGAAGCGCGGGTGGACGTGCAGCCTGTGGCTGGCCGCCCGGGATGGTACGAGGCCGTGGCTTACCTCCGGCCGCACTTCCAGATGGAGACATTAACCACCTCCCTCCGCCTGGTCGCCGAAGTGCCGAAGAAGGGCGGATAACGCCCCCGGGAATGGGACGCTGGAATCTTCCCAGACGGATTGCTACAACCTGAATGGCCGGAGTTGGAAAGACCCCACCTCACGAAGAGGCGCATCGTGCGCCCGCAGATTTTCCTCGCAGATACCCACTTTTCTAGGAGAGACCGAGCATGGCTTTCGACGCGTTTGTTAAGTTCACCTCTGCCGGGGGCGCCGCGACCGACATCAAGGGCGAAAGCACCGACGCCTTCTTCAAAGGCTCGGAAGGCTGGTTTGAAATCAAGGAATTCTCCTTCGGCATCGAAAACACCCTGAACATCACCTCCGCCTCCGGCGGTGCAGGGGCCGGTAAGGCCGACTTCAAGGAATTCACGATCAAGAAGCAAACCGACCGCGCCAGCGCCTATCTGGCCCAGACCTGCGGCAAGGGGGGTCACTACTCCAAGGTGGAACTGCACCTCCGCAAGAGCGGCGTGAGCGCTGGCGAACAGGCCGGCGGCGTCTACCTCGAGTACCATTTCAAGACGGTCGGAGTGAAGAGCGTCGAATGGTCCGGCAGTTCGGGGGACGACGTCCCGGAAGAGACCGTGGTGTTTGAGTATGGCGCACTGAAGGTTATTTACCGCCCGCAGAAGAAGGACGGCACGCTCGACGACGCCGCCAAATCGGAAATGGCTTGGAACAAGCTGTCCAACAGCACCAATTTCGACGCCTAGGCCACCCGGCACGGTCGTATTGTTGCTAGATCCTCTCGGTTATTTGTCGGTCGGGAGTCGTTGGCGGTCGCATTTAGGCGGGTCGCGCCTTTGTGGACCGGCCGCCAACGGTTCCCGGCCTCGTTCGATGCAGGCATCTTTTCAATAGCGCGTGCCGCCAGGGAAGATAGCAGCATGGCCGACATCGATTGGTGTGACGGATTTCTGGTGCTGATGCAGGGGGGCGCCAAAGTCGAAGGGGAGGCCCTTGACGCGGGCTTCGTCAGCGCGATTGAGATCATTTCCTTTGAGTTCGGCTCGTCGCAGCCGTTCGACGACGATCAGGAGTTCGCCGACCAGGCTTTTTCGGATCGTGCCGGCCGCGCCAAAGGCCGGATGATGGATGACGAGCCGGCGATCGGAATGCAGCAGCTTTTCGGCGATCCGGATTACGATTACGCCCAAGACATTACTCTCTCCGACGCGGACTTCAAGAAGTACCAGGGGGACGATCTGGGGGAGGTTGATGCCTGCCAATTCGAGATCACGAAGCAACTCGACCGTTCCTCCCCGGCACTGTTCCGGGCCTATTGCAGCACGCATAGCCTGACCACCCGCGAGGTATTCGACACCGCCACGGTGACGCTGCGAAAAGCCTCCGGCGACGCGCGGGTGGCGTACCTGGTGCTGACCTTCAACGACGTGGTCACGGTGGGCTATACGCTGAGCGTCGATTCGAGCGCGTTTCCACGCGAGACGGTGACGTTCAGCTTTGCCAAGTGCAAAATGGAGTATAAGCCGCAGAACGACGACGGCACGCTCGGCGCCGCGATCCGTACCGGCTGGAATTTCCTCGACCGCGAGGCGATGTGACCTTATGGCCGAAGACAGTCTGGACGCATTTCTCGAGCTTACCTCCGACTCCGCCACCATGAGCGTCCGCGTCGGCGGCGAGACGCTGGATTCGCGCCGCGGGGCAGCCGACGAAAACAACCCTCGCGGCATCCAGATCATGTCCTTCACCTTTGGCAATGCCAACGCCATCGCCATCGCGGAAAAGCGCCGCGAAGAAGCCGAGACCAAGGCCGCCGCCGCCAAAAAAGCCCGCGAAAAACGCGCCGCAGGCGCCCGCGGATCCAGCAATCAGGCCGAATCGTCGGCCCCCGAGTCCCCACCGGCCGGCAAGAAGAAAGGCAAGGTCGATTCCGACTATCGCTTCCAAATCACCAAGCAGTTGGAAGCCTCGTCGCCGCACCTGATGACGGCCTACTTCAGCAACTCCAACAAGGACAAACGGAAACAGCACAACAATTTCAGCCAGGCACGGGTTACGTTTCGCAAGCTCGGCGCCGATAGCCGTCCCCGCTCCTACTTGATCGTTACCTTTGGCCAGGTCAGCGTCGCCGGATATAAACTGGAGACCCAGGGGTCCGAACCTCCAACCGAAACGGTCGATTTTTCCTTTTTGACCTGCGAAATGAAGTACAAACCGCAACTTGCCGACGGTACGATGGGCACACCGGTCATCAAGGCGTGGGATTTTCGCATGCATAAGGACAAACCGGTTTCCTGAACAGCTCCCCGAGTCCGCGTCACGGCCAACGCCCCTCGCCGCATTGTTACCGGCTGGCTAGCTTCCATTCCCTTCGCGAGCAGAACAAGCCATGGATTCCAAAGCGCTATTCGAAGCCGGCAAGTTGGCCGAAGCAATCGACGCCCAAATCGCCGCCGTCAAAGCCGCCCCCGAGGACAAGAATAAGCGGCTGTTCCTGTTTGAACTCGCCGCGTTCTCCGGCGACCTGGACCGCGCGCGCCGCCAGATCGACGCCATCCAGTACGACGAGCCGGAACTGCAGGTGGCGATCGTCGGGTACAAGGCCCTGTTGGAAGCCGAAGGAAAGCGACGGCGGCTGTTCTCCGAATCGCTGGAACCCAAATTTCTCTCCGAGCCTCCCCGCCACGTGCGGCTCCGACTCGAAGCCATCCTCCGCCTGAGAGAGAACCGGCCCGCCGCCGCCCAGGAACTGCTCGACGAAGCCCAGGCGGAAGCCCCCACCCTGACCGGAACTTTCAACGGTCAGCCGTTCGTGGAGTTGACCGACGCGGATGAACTGTTCGGAACCGTGCTCGAAGTCTTCTCGCGCGGCGACTACTACTGGCTACCACTGGAGCAAGTCGAGTCGATCGCGATCAATCCACCCAAGTTTCCCCGCGACTTGCTATGGATCCCCGCCCGCCTGGAAACTGCCGAGGCTGGCGGGGAAATTTACCTTCCCTCCCTCTATCCCAATTCGCACGAACACCCCGATTCCCAGGTCCGGCTGGGTCGAATGACCGACTGGATCGGCGAGGAGGAAGGTCCGCAAATGGGTCGCGGTCTCCGCATGCACGTCGTTGGGGATTTGACCCCGACAATCCTGGAGTGGCGGGAACTGGTTATCAATCCGCAGCCTGATGCGGCGGCCTAGACGGATCGCTGTATGCCGCGCCCCAATTTCGACTCCACTACCCCCTCATTGCTCGATCGGTTGCTCGATCCCGATTCGGGGGGGACCATCGACCGTCGCGGCTACTCCCTCGAGCAGACGATCGCCGCGGTGCGGCGCGATCTGGAGAGCTTGCTCAACGCCCGCAAGGGGGTGCTGGAGCTTCCGGCCGAGTTCACCGAGTTGCAAACTTCTGTCGAGAACTACGGCCTGCCCGATTTCGGCTCGCTGGCTACCAGCACCCGCCAACATCATGACGCGGTCGGCCGGCTGATCGAATTGGCGATCAAACGATTCGAGCCGCGGCTGCGCGATGTGCGCGTGCGACTCGTCCAGGAAGGGGCCGCGGGCGAGCGCTTGGCGCTCAAGTTCCAGGTCGAATCCCGGCTCAAAGTCGAGCCGTATCCCGACGTCTCTTTCGAGACCGTGCTCGAGCTCACCACTGGCATCGCTTCCATCAAGACCGTCAAGTCCTGACCGGTCCCGCGGCGAGGTTCTTCCAGCAGCGCTGACCCGGTTGCTGTTGTGTTTCCCCGTACTCTGCATTCTACTTCGGGTTTGGCTTCGCCTCTCCCCCCGCCGCCGGCGTTCACCGATCGAAACCCAGCATGTCCGACGCTTTGTACCCGTACTACGAGCGCGAGCTGTATTTCATCCGCCAGTTGGCCCAGGAATTCGGCCAACGCTATCCCTCCACCGCCGCACGCCTGCAGCTCGACGCCAACGGCTCTGGCGATCCGCATATTGAACGGATGATCGAGTCGTTCGCCCTCCTGGCCGGGCGCATCCACCGCAAGCTCGACGACGAATTCCCCGAACTGACCGATGGCCTGCTGGCGGTCCTTTATCCCCACTACCTCTCCACGATCCCCTCCATGTCGATCGTGGAATTCGAACTCGACCCCGCCCGCGGCAAGCTCCCGCACGGCTTCAAAATCGAAAAACATAGCCGCCTCAAGACCGCCCCCATCGGCGGACGGCCGTGCCGTTTTCGCACCGCGTACCCCGTCCACCTGTGGCCGATACGACTTACGAACGCCTCGCTACAAAGCCCCCCGTTTCCCCGCGACTTTGATCCGCCGCGCCGCGCCGCCGCGGCGCTGCGGTTGCAGTTCGAGTGCCAGTCGCAAATGACCTTCAGCGAGCTGTCGCTCGAAACGCTCCGCCTGTACCTGTTCGGAGATGGTTTCCTCAGCTCGAACCTCTACGAGTTGATCTTCAACCAATGCATGCAAGTCTCTTTCCGTTCGCTGACGCGCGGATCGCAGACCCCCCCGGTCGTTTTTTCCCCATCGGAGGCATTGGGGCCAGTCGGTTTCGGCCTGGACGAGGGGCTGCTCGAATATCCCAGCCACTCGTTTTTGGGATACCGACTATTGAGCGAGTTTTTCGCTTTTCGGGAGAAATTCC
>JALHPA010000244.1 GCA_022842745.1 Pirellulales bacterium | reverse complement strand
ACGTGTGGGTTAAGTTTCTCGACCGGCGGGGGAAGCTGACGGTCGGGTTTGGCTCGGAGAAGTGCATTGGGCCGGAACTCGGCTTTGGCGAGGTGGTTGGGGATCGGTACGAGCAGCCGGTGCTGCTGATTAAGACCGCATGGGGGGGGAAGAGTCTATATCGGGATTTTCGGCCGCCGAGCGCCGGACTGCCGCCGGGCGAGGTTTTGGAAGCCCAGCTCAAGCAGCAGCAGAATCGCGAGCCCGCGGCGACGCTGGAGTCGGTGAAGGAGCGCTATGGGGCGTCGTATCGGGCGATGCTGGAAGAAGTGCGGCAGGGGATGGCGCAAGCTGGCGAACTATTTCCGGAATTGGCGGGGCGGCCATGCGAACTGGCCGGGTTCGTCTGGTTTCAGGGGTGGAACGATATGATCGATCCGACCGCGACGGGGGAGTACGCGGCCAATCTGGCGCACTTCATCCGCGACGTGCGGCGCGATCTTCACGCTCCCCAGTTGCCGTTCGTGGTGGCGCAAATGGGTGTCGACGGTCCGCGGCCGAGCGACGGGGTGAAGAGATTCAAGCAGGCGCAGGCAGAGGGGGCTGGTCAACCGGAATTTGCCGGCAATGTGGCTTTGGTGAAGACCGACGCGCTATGGGATCTGGCGGCCGACGAAGTTTTTCGCCGCGGCTGGCGAGAGAACCTGGCGGAGTGGAACAAGGTGGGGAGCGATTATCCTTACCATTATTTGGGCAGCCCGCGGACCATGCTGAGTATTGGCAAGGCCTGCGGCGAGGCAATTCTGACGCTGCGGGCGGGAGATTTTTCGGCTCGCTAACCTTTGGTGCAGGCAACGCGATGGAAACGGTGCGAACGATGCAAAACATGCAAAGAGTCGGACGATGGCGGTGGCTGGGATTGGTCGCGGTGGTCTGGAGCTGCGGCGGACGTCTGGACGCGGACGAGACGGCGCTGGACCGGTACGTGAACAAACCCGATCCGAGTTTTTCCTGGAAGGTGGTGGAAAGCGTGCCTGGGCCGTCGTCGGAGACGATCTTCGTGGAATTGACTTCGCAGACGTGGCGGACGAGCGCGGAAGTGGACCGGCCGGTGTGGAAGCACTGGCTGCTGATCGTCAAGCCGAACAAGGTGACCTCGAAGACGGCGTTTCTGTTTATTGGAGGGGGGGGCAACGATCGGCCCATGCCCAAGGGGGCGGATGAGCACGTGCTGATGATCGCCCAGGCCACGAATTCGGTAGTGGCCGAACTGCGGACGATTCCCAACCAGCCGCTGGTGTTTCACAACGACGGCCAGCCGCGCAAGGAAGACGATTTGATCGGGTATACGCTCGATCAGTTCCTGAAGACAGGGGACGAAACCTGGCCGGCCCGGCTGCCGATGGTGAAGAGCGTGGTGCGGGCGATGGATTGCGTGCAGCAGGTGATGGGGAGCGAGGAGCGGGGAAAGCTGCCGATCGAGAAATTCGTGCTGGCGGGAGGCTCGAAGCGGGGCTGGACGACCTGGTGCGCGGCGGCGGTCGACAAACGGGTGGCGGCGGCGATTCCGATCGTGATCGACGTGCTGAACGTCGAGCGGTCGATGCGGCACCACGTGGGGGTGTATGGGTTTTATGCGGCGGCGGTGGGCAATTACCACCAGCACCGGATCTTCCAGAGGACCGGCGATCCGCGGCTGAAGGAGCTGAACGGCTTCGAGGACCCGCTCTCGTACCGGGAGCGGTTGACGATGCCGAAGTTCATTATCAACTCCGCCCAGGATCAGTTCTTTCTGCCGGATTCGTCGCAGTTTTATTTCGACCAGCTCGTGGGGGAGAAGCACCTGCGGTACGTGCCAAACGCGGATCATTCGCTCAGGGGGTCGGACGTGCCGCAGAGCATGATCGCGTTCTACGAGATGCTGTTGATGGACAAGCCGCGGCCGGAGTTTACGTGGTCGTTTGAGAAAGACGGCTCGATCCGGGTGGTCTCGCGGACGCGGCCGAGCAGAGTGAATCTGTGGCAGGCGACCAATCCCGAGGCGAGGGATTTCCGGTTGCTCAAGATTGGACCGGCGTTCAAGAGCCGCCCGCTGGAGGACCAGGGGGGGGGAGTGTACGTGGCGAAGGTCGACCCGCCCGGCAAGGGCTTCACGGCGTTCTTTGCCGAGCTGGTGTTCGACGCGGGGGTATCGTTTCCGCTGAAATTGACCACGAGCGTGCGGATTGTGCCGGACACGCTGCCGTTCGCCGACCTCGATCCGAAGTTGGCGCCGTTGGAGTCGGTGCCGGAGGCTTCCGCGAGCGGCCAGGATCAGGGCAGAAGATAGCAACCGGTCCGCGCCGACGGACCGCTGGCGATTGCGGGTGTGCGATCCGGTTGGCAGGAAGCATAAAAATTTGTTGATTTGTTGTTCGCGGTTCGCTACAACAGGCGGTGGGCCGTCCGGAGGCTGGGAGAGCGATAGGAGCGGTTTCCGGCGGGAAAGAACGGATCGGTTGTCCCTCGTTTTGGAGGCCAGCTCATGCTGACGCTGCTCGGTAAGCCGCAACGGTACTGCGATGGAATCACCCGGCGGAGCTTTCTACGGATCGGCGCTTTGGCGGGGGGGGCGTTGACGGCAAGCGGAGCGACGCTGGCGGATATCTTGCGGGCGGAGGCGCTTGCACCGGCGAATCGGCCGAAGAAGTCGCTGATCAATATCTTTCTGGCGGGGGGGCCGTCGCATTTGGACATGTTCGATCTGAAGCCGGCCGCGCCGACCGAGATCCGGGGGGAGTTTCAGCCGATTCGCACGAACGTCTCGGGGATGGAGATTTGCGGGTTGATGCCGAAACTGGCGGAGTTGGGGGACAAGCTGGCGATTCTCCGCTCGCTGACGGGCATTCGGGACGAGCATTCGTCGTTTCAAACGGAAACCGGCTGGAGCGAAAATGACCTGCGCAGCGCCGGCGGGCGGCCGAGCTTGGGGGCGGTGCTGTCCAAGGTGCAGGGGGCGACGAACGGGAGCGTGCCGTCGTTTGTGGACTTGAGCGGGCATACGCACCACGGATTTTTGGGGCCGATGTGGGGAGCTTTCCGGCCGGACGGAGAAGGGCGGTCGAACTTGACTTTGCGGCAGGAGATCACCGTCGACCGGCTGCAAAACCGGGCCCATCTGCTGGGCGATTTGGACCGCGCGCGGCGGGAGATGGATAACAGCCGAATGATGGAGGCGATGGACTCATTCAACCAGCGGGCGATGGGGGTGATTACCTCCAGCCAGTTGGCGGTCGCCCTCGACACGGGGAAGGAAGATCCGCGGATTCGCGAGTCTTACGGAATCAATCGCGACGATGGCGAGAACGAGAGGTTTCTGATGGCGCGGCGGCTGATCGAAACCGGAGTGCGGGCGGTGAGCTTTAGCTGGGGGGGCTGGGACACGCACTCCGACAACTTCAAGTCGCTGGCGCGGATGCTGCCCAAACTCGATTTGGGGCTGTCGGGGTTGATTCGCGATCTGGACCAGCGGGGAATGCTGGCCGACACGGCAATCGTGATGTGGGGAGAATTCGGCCGCACGCCGCGGATCAACTCGACGGCGGGGCGGGACCATTGGTCGCGGGCGTCTTCGGCGCTATTGGCCGGCGGAGGAATGCGGACCGGGCAGGTGATCGGGTCGACAAACCGGTACGGGGAAGCGCCGCAGGACCGGCCCGTGCATCTGCACGAGGTGTTTGCCACTTTCTACCACCTGTTGGGAATCGACCCGAAGAACACGACACTGCGCGATCCAAACGGCCGGCCGCAGTACCTGGTCGAGCACCCGGAGCCGATTCGGGAATTGGTGGGGTAGGGGCGATAAGCCAATCAGGCGAAGCGGACCGGTCACCGGTCGTGCGGCCCATCGGCGGTTGTCGACCCTTGGCGAAGGGTTTTTCGTCTGCTCGGGGAATTCTCCAGTCGGAGGCGGGAATTGAGCCATGCTGGAACACCAAGGGTACATCGGCAAAGTCGAATTCGACGATGAGGCTGGGATTTTTCACGGCGAGATTGTCAATACTCGCGACGTAATCACGTTTCAGGGGGAGAGCGTCGCGGAATTGACAAATGCGTTTCGCGAGTCGGTGGATGACTATCTGGCGTTCTGCCGGGAGCGAGGCGAATCGCCGGAGCGGGGGCTCTGGTAAGTTCGTGGCTGAAAAGGCGAGTCTTTTTCCGATCCGGCGATGATGCGGTACGGGGGGAGCTGGCCGCCTGTCAACTCGCTGGCGGAAAGGGTGCCATTTTGCGGCCTGGGGTGCGAGTCTGTGGCCGAGCCAGGAACGTCCCGATCGGTGGATGGGCACGCCGTAAGGCGGCTGGATCTTGCACCCAATCGCAGCGAATCGACAGCGAACGGGCATTTACTATGCAAACTCACGCTCCAACTATACCAACTCAGTGATGCAGCCGTATGTGTCCTGGACGGATTTGCGAAGGGGCTGATCGACAATTACTTGCTGGAAAGGATCAAGGCGGCCGAGTCTGAGGCGCATTAATTGCGATCGGGCTGATCGGCCGATGGGTGTCTTGGAATCCGGGAAGGTTTCTGCCCGCTGGGCGGGGGTGGAGTGGCTGTGGCATAATATGGGAGTGGGAGGCGGTGGTTGGGGTGTGGAATGGCTGGGATCGTGGTGATGCAGGAAAGATTATTTAGCGCAGAAGTTGCGGCGGGGACGCTGTTGGTGATCCTGGGGGTGTTCCTGGGGTTATTGGGCTGCGCGGGGGAGATGACTTCTTCGCTGCCGGTCGGGGGGGGCGCGGCTGCGGGGCGTGCCGGGGAGCGGACGAAGGACCAAAGGGCTGAGACAGCAGCGGGCGAAGGTGGAAGTCGAGCGGGGGCGGAGACAGTGGCACAGCCAGAGCCGGGGGGCGCGGCGAAATCCGGGGGGGCGGAGGGGCCTGGGTCGGGGGTGAGTTTGCCGGCGCCTGGCGAGAGCGACGGAGGGGAGCTGCCGGAACCGGCGGCAGCGGTGGAGTTACCGGAGGCGTCCCCGACGAAAACGGTGCGGGAGATCAGCTTCGATACGATCAAGTTTGAGATGAAGAAGGAAGAGCCGTTCGAGCGACGGATGATCGGACCGACGATCGAGGGGATGGCGGGCCAGAAGGTGCGCGTGCGGGGATTCATGCGACCTGGTTTTCAGCAGGCGGGGATTCGCAAGTTCATCTTGCTGCGCGACAACCAGGAGTGTTGCTTTGGTCCTGGGGCGGCGCTGTACGACTGCATCATCGTGGATATGCCGGAGGGTGAATCGACGGAGTACAAAGTCCGTCCGATCACGGTGGAGGGGACGTTTGGCATTCGGGAGCTGAAGAACCCCAGCGCTGGTCTGGAACCGGGCGCTCCGAGCCATCTGGCCATATACCATCTGCACGCCGACCGGGTGTGGTAGGCGAATCCCGGGGAGTGCTCGCAGATGCTCTGCTTGGGCGAAGGGAAATCTGTGAGAGGGCGCTGGCTAAGTATGCACTGGGGGAAGCCGGGGTGGGGCAATTCGGTAGCGATCTGGGTCGTGGGCCTGGCGATCGCGGCGATGACGGGGAGGGCTGCGGAGGGGTGCCCGTTTTGCAGCGGCGTGCAGCCGACG
>JALHPA010000243.1 GCA_022842745.1 Pirellulales bacterium | reverse complement strand
GCGCGTTCGCCGATCTGGGCTTCGATGTCGATATCGGCTCGCTATTTCGCACCCCGGCCGAGACCGCACGCCAGGCGGTCGAAAACGACGTCCACATTGTGGGCGTCAGCTCCCTCGCCGCGGGACATCTGACGCTTGTGCCCCAATTGCGGGACGAGCTGACCATGCTGGGACGATCGGACATCATGATCGTCGTTGGCGGAGTCATTCCGCCCCAGGACTACGATGCGCTGTATCGCGCCGGCGCCGCCGCCGTTTTTGGACCTGGCACGGTGATCGGCGAAGCCGCTGTCGGACTGCTGATCGAGCTGGGCCGCCGTCTCGACATTCCCCTGAATACTTCGCAGGCCGTGCCATGATCGTCCCCCGGCGAGCCACGCCGCGAATGGCCCCCCACACGTCGCGCCGCCGCCGTCGCAGTGATTCTCGGCGACACCCTTCAGCCATTCTCCGTATGACCGGCCCCACCCCCGACCCACCAAATCCCATCGTGCGGCGGCGGGAATTGTCCGTCGAGGAGTATTTCCAGGGCGTCCGCTGCGGAGACGTCGCCACCCTGGCCCGGGCTTTGACTCTCGTCGAGTCCAATCTCCCCAAACACGAGCGGCAGGCCGAACAACTGCTCTCCCAACTCCTCCCTCACACCGGCCACGCGATCCGCGTCGGTATTACCGGCGCGCCAGGCGCAGGCAAAAGCACCTTCATCGAATCCCTCGGCCTATTTTTGATCCGCCAGGGGCATCGCCTCGCGGTCCTGGCGGTGGATCCCTCGAGCACCATCAGCGGCGGCAGCATTCTCGGCGATAAGACCCGCATGACCGGCCTGGCGGCCGATCCTTCCGCCTACATTCGCCCCTCCCCGTCGGCCGGCACGCTCGGGGGCATCGCCAGAAAAACCCGGGAAAGCCTCCTGGTCTGCGAAGCGGCCGGTTTCGACGTGGTTCTCGTCGAGACGGTCGGCGTCGGACAATCCGAGAGCCTGGTCGCGGATATGACCGACTGCTTTCTCGCCCTCATGATTCCCGGCGCAGGCGACGAGCTCCAAGGGATCAAGCGCGGCTTGCTCGAGCATGTCGATGTGATTGCCGTCAACAAAGCCGACGGCGCCACGCGCAACGCCGCCGCTCTAGCCGCACGGCAATTTTCCGCCGCCTTGGAGTCCCTAGCCGGGCGCGAGCGTTCCCCCACCGTCCTCACCTGCAGCGCCTTGCTTCACCAGGGAGTGGACGAGGTGTGGCGGGCGGTCGAACAGCGCTACCAGCATTTGAATTCCACGTCCCAGCTCGACCGTCGCCGGCGGCGGCAAAGCTTGCGTTGGATGGGGTCGCTGATCGATGATCGGCTGCGCACGGCCCTCCGCGAGCATCCGCGGGTTCGTGCGTTGCGCCCTGCGCTGGAGCGCGATGTCCTGGCCGGAACCATCCCTCCAGAGGTGGCCGCCCGCCAAATCCTGGATGCCTTCGGACTGCAATAGGCGCCGCCATGTTTCCCATCGTCCAAGCCCGGTTCCTCTCGCCCGACGTGAAGCAATTCCGCATCGAGGCGCCGCGCATCGCCAGGAAGCGGAAAGCCGGCCAGTTCGTCATCGTCCGGCTGCACGAATATGGGGAGCGCATCCCGCTCACGATTTCGGACTCCGACGAGAGCGACGGCACGATCACGCTGGTCGTCCAGGGAATCGGCAAGACCACCCGGCTGATGAATCAACTGGAAGCGGGCGACGCGGTTTTGGACCTCGTCGGTCCGTTGGGGGAACCCTCCCACGTGGACCGCTTTGGCACGGTCGTGGTCATTGGTGGCGGCGTTGGCACCGCGATCGCCTATCCCACCGCGGTCGCCATGAAGCAGGCCGGCAACCGCGTGATTAGCATTCTCGGCGCTCGCACGGCTGAACTTTTGATTCTGGAGCAAGAGGTCCGGGCGACCAGCGACGAATTGCACCTTTTGACCGACGACGGCAGCCGTGGCGAGCGCGGCTTCGTCACCCAAAAATTGCAGGAACTGCTCGATGGGGGCACCGAGGTCAACCTGGTGCTGGCGATTGGGCCGGTCCCCATGATGAAGGCCGTGGCTGACGTCACCCGGCCGCGAGCCATCAAAACCATCGTCAGCCTCAATCCGATCATGGTCGACGGCACCGGCATGTGCGGCGGCTGCCGGGTCCAGGTGGGGGGCGCGAGCAAGTTCGCCTGCGTCGATGGCCCGGAGTTCGACGCCCACGCGGTCGATTTTCAAATCCTGATGCAGCGTAACAGCCTGTACAAAGAGCAAGAGCGCGCCGCTCTCGCCCGATTCGAGGCCGATCCCACACCCGATCGCGAGCACGTCGCCCATTGCCATTTGGAACAACAACATCCCGCGGCCGGTCCGCGGGCCGGGGTGCGGGAAGGGGGAGAATGCCGTGGCTGAACCACTGAAACCCAAAGAACGGGTCAAAATTCCCCGGCAGGCGATGCCTGAGCAGCCGGCCCTCGCTCGCGCGCACAACTTCCAGGAAGTCAACCTGGGGCTGCAAGTCGTCGCCGCCGAGCACGAGGCGCAGCGCTGCCTGACCTGCTCGGATCCCAAGTGCGTGCAGGGCTGCCCCGTGGGGGTCAAAATCCGCGATTTCGTGGAACTGGTTCTCAGTGGCGACTACCTGCAAGCGGCGGCAAAAATTCGCGAGGACAATATCCTGCCGGCGGTCACGGGCCGGGTTTGCCCGCAGGAAAACCAGTGCGAGGGAGCCTGCGTGCTCGGCAATCGCTTCAGCCCGCTGGCGATCGGCAATCTGGAGCGCTTTGTGGCCGACTACGAGCGGGCGACCGGCCAAGTGGGTTTGCCCACTCTCGCCCCCCCCACGGGGAAAAAAGTCGCGATCGTCGGCAGCGGCCCCGCGGGGCTGAGCTGCGCCGGAGACCTGGCCATCCAGGGGCACAAGGTAACCGTGTTCGAGGCTCTCCACGAGATCGGCGGCGTCCTGCTGTATGGCATTCCCGAATTCCGCCTGCCCAAGGACATCGTGCGGCAGGAAGTCGACAACATGCGCAAGCTGGGGATCGATTTTCAGACCAACGTCGTGATCGGCAAAACCGTCACCGTGGACGAGCTTTTCGACGAAGAGGGCTTCCATGCGGTGTTTGTCGCCACCGGCGCCGGTCTGCCCCGATTTTTGAACCTACCTGGCGAGCACTTGGGAGGCGTCTACTCGGCCAACGAATTCCTGACCCGCGTCAACCTGATGAAGGCCTACGACCCATCGCACTACGACGAGCCGATCTACGACTGCCGCGGCCGCAACGTGGCCGTGGTCGGCGGCGGCAACACCGCCATGGACGCGATCCGCTCCGCCCTGCGGCTGGGGGCGAAAAACGCCTACGTCATCTACCGCCGCGGCGAAGAGGAAATGCCGGCTCGCCGCGAGGAACTGCACCACGCCCAGGACGAAGGCGTGCAATTTCTTACCCTGCACAACCCAATCGAGTTTCTTGGCGACGCCCGCGGATACCTGCGGGCAGTCCGGCTGACCAGAATGGCGCTTGGCGAGCCGGACGCCTCTGGCCGACGCAGCTCCGCCCCCGTGCCGGATTCGGAATTCGAGCTGCCGCTGGATGTCGTGATTATCGCGGTCGGCACTGGCGCCAATCCGCTGGTGCAGTCCACGACTCCGGATCTGCGGCTCAACAAGTGGGGCTACATCATCGCCGATGAGGAATCGCTGCGAACCTCGAAACGCGGCGTCTTCGCCGGCGGAGACATCGTCAGCGGATCCGCCACGGTCATTCTGGCGATGGGGGCGGGGCGCAAAGCCGCCCGATCGATTCATCAATTTTTGTGCGATGGCGCGTGGTGACGAACATGGACCCCCAACGGGAGATTCAGATGCACGGACATCCCAATCGAGCCGGCTGGTTCACCGCCGGCAAAGTCGAGTGCGATCCCATTCCACCCCCCCGCGAACACCCGGCGCGGATCATTCTTTTGGGCCCCCCCGGCGTCGGAAAAGGGACCCAGGCGGTCCGCCTTTGCGCCCGCCTTCGCGCCTGCCACCTGTCGACGGGCGACGTTCTCCGCCACGCCCAATGCCAGCACGATCGGTCGCCCGCCATGCAGGCTGCGATCGAATGCATGACCCGCGGCGAGTTGGTCGCCGAGGAACTCATCATCGAGCTGGTCCGCGAACGGGCCGGCTGCTTGCGCTGCCAAGGCGGGTTCTTGCTCGACGGCTTCCCCCGCACCCTCCGCCAGGCACAGGCCCTCGATCAGATCTTGGCCGACCTCGGCATTCAGCTCGATGCCGCCGTCTGTTTTGAATTGCCCTTGGACCAGATCGTTGACCGGCTGAGCGGGCGGCGGGTGTGCCCAAAATGCCGCCTTACCTATCACGTTACCGCCCAGCCGCCGTCGGCCGCGGGTATCTGCGACGGCTGCGGGGCTGCCCTTGAACAGCGGGCTGACGATCGGCCGGAATCGATCGCCGTCCGCATGAAACTGTACGAGGAAGAGACCCAGCCCCTGTTGCAGCACTACGAGCGAGCGGGACTATTGGTCCGCGTTATGGCGTCTGGCTCGCCGGACGAAATTCACCTGCGGGCCATCGAAACGCTCCAGCGACAGATTGACGTTCCGGCTCCCAGCGCCGCCCCGGCGTAATTGGACAGCAATAAACGCAGAGAAAGAAATCCACGGGCGTGGACGCTGCCGTCGGGCTTCCCTCGCGATGCACCGCCGCTGCTTCGCCGCTAGTTTGCCGGCGCCGCGCCGGTCAATCAAATTCCAGAATCTGCTGATCGACCGCCAGGTTCTCTCCCACGGCGCACAGTGCCTTCTGCACTTTGCCGTCCCGTTCGGCGTACAGCGTGTTCTCCATTTTCATCGCTTCCACCACCGCCATCTGCTGTCCCGACTTTACTTCGTCCCCCGGCTTCACGAACAACTGCGTTAACAGCCCCGGCATCGGCGACAAGAGATACTTGCTCGTGTCGGGCGGCTTTTTGGCAGGCATGCACGCCAACAGCTCCGCTGCCCGCGCCGTAAGGACCATCACTTCGAGGTGCGCTCCCCAGTGGTACAAGCGGTATTTTACTCCTTGCCGCTCGACCTGCATCGTGACCGGCGACCCGTTCACCGTGCCGCGAAACAGCGGCTGGCCGAACTGCCAATCGCTTTGCACCCGATAGGTTTTCCCCTCGTACACTACGTCGTGCCCGCCTTCCATCGGCCGGACGTGGACGGCGTGCCGCGCGTCCCCTTGGACTACCACCCAGTCATCGTGGACCACTCGCTCGTAGCCGGCCATCTGGCCGCTGATCCCCGCCGCCCGGTCCATGTACCGGCGGTGGATGGTCGCCGCCACGCTGATCCAGAGCGTCGGCTCGTCGTGAACCACGTCGCACGTGCGAAATCCGTTTGGATACTCTTCCGCGATCAGGTTGGTGCTCAGCCGCGCGGCGCGAAAGCGGTCGTGTTCGATCAGCGCGGCCAGAAAGCTGATATTGTGCGACACGCCGCGAATGTGGAATTCGTTCAGCGCGTTGCGCATCCGCTCGATTGCCTGGTTGCGGGACTCGCCGTAGGTGATCAGCTTGGCGATCATGGGGTCGTAGTGCATCGACACCTCAGACCCTT
>JALHPA010000242.1 GCA_022842745.1 Pirellulales bacterium | reverse complement strand
ACGATGATCGACTTTCCGGCTTCTAGCGTGAGTGGGACATTCAGCCGCTGATCGCCGCCGAACAGGACCACTTCCGGCCGGACGCTGCGGGTAACGTGGACCATCGGCGGGGCCGAGCTGGTAAGGACGTGCAGGCTGACTTTGTCGTGCAGATTTTCACCGGCGATCGCCGGATCGTGGGGGTTCATTCCCCACAGGGCGCGGAACGCACCGTAGCGCGTCTCGGCGCTGGCGACTTCCAGCAGGGCCTTTAGCTCGTCGGCCGCGGCCACATCGTCCATCGTGCTCAGCGCGGTCAGGGCAAACACCCGGAAGGCAGGCTCGTTGCGCGCCGCCTCGGCCAGGGGACGGGCGGCGGAGGCGTCGTCCAAGTAAGCCAACGCTTCGGCGGAATAGAAGCGGACTTCCGCGTCCTTGGACTCCAGCCCCGTCTTCAGAACCTTGATTCCCTCCTTGCCGATGGCCTCCAGTCGGAGGGCGGCGGTCGCGGAAGTGAAAGGATCCAGCAACTGTTGCTTGAGCAGTTCCAGGCGGGCCAACTGCTGGGTTTGGGTTTCCGCCAGGGCGACCGAACCGACGACGCGCATGTAGCGGGGCAGGTTGTGCTTGTAGCGGGGATGCACGACCAATTCGATCCGCTCGTCGCTTTTGGGAGTGGCGACCCCTTGCTTGGACCCGTGGGAGAAGGTGTGGAAGCGGCGGTTGAGGGCCTCTCCAATCTGCTTGCTGACGAAGAAGGACCTATCGTCCTTGCGCAGCAACAGGCCCAGGGTGCGGGATTTGAGCACGCGAGCGCCGCCGAGCACGCGCCCCTTGAGCAGCGCGGTTTTGTCGGCACTGTCGTTGAAGATCGGATCGACCAAGAGGGCGCCTTCGGCGATCGCACGCTCGTGGCCGTTGCGCACCGAATTGTCGATGACGGCCATCTCCTTGAGACGGGTTTCCATCATCCAGCCGCCGGAGAGATCGACAGTCTCGTTATTGGGAGGGACGCGGACTTCGACGTCCAGCTTGTCTCCCTTCTGCACTCCGGGGGGCAGGTACGCGCGGACCCAGACGAGCGAAGTGGTCGGGGACGCGAGCACTTTGTTGGGGTTGCCCACGCCGCGGGCCTGCATGTCGGCCAGCAATGCGGCCCGCTGCGGCGAGGGGGGGGGATCGCTGCCGGTGTCCTTGAGGTTGGTGACGAGCGCCGGGCCTTCGATCTGGATATAGTTGACCCCCAAGGGGCCGGCCACGTCGCCCACCAGGGGGACGCTCTCCTCGATTCCGGCGAGTTGGCTGGTTTCGGGGCTTTGCGAGCGGACGGCGGGTCCGGTGCAGCCGGCCAGCAGGGCCAGACCTCCGCTTAGCAGTAGTCCACGTCGGCTCAGTCGAGCCGCGGATTCGGGAGGCATCATGCCTTGGGTACGCTCCATCGTGCCGGCGGCGGTGCCGGCGACACTTCCTTGGGCCACGGAGGAGACTGACTGGCCGGGCGCGGGCATTGCCCTAAATCGCCGCATCGCCGTAAATCAAGCTCCCCATCCAACGGAACAGTTTCGGCGGGGAGGATAGAACCGATGGCTGTGCCGGTCAAGGGGAGTCGACCTGGCTTGCGACGTAACGATCCGACCTTGGGTAGTCTGGGTAAGCCAACATAGAAAGAGAGAGTTGCCTCAGGCCGACGGCACGCAAGAAACGGCCCGACAGCGGCGGGCTGAGGGAAAGATTGACTCCTATGGGGGGGAGGAGTAGGCTCGAGGTGAGTTCAGCCTGCCGGGCGACGTAATTTCCGCGAGATGCAAGCATGCATTCCGAGAGGTCTTGGGACTGCTACAACAATTCTTACCGTTCACGATTGAAATGATTGGCCCGCCGCGGTTCTTGGTCGCGATCTTGTTCGCAGCGTTGAGCGCCGGCTGTATGAAGCCCGAGTACGAGAATTCGATTGGCAAGGACACTCGGCACGTTTTCGGGGATGGGCGATTTCAGATTTGCAAATTCGCTAACGATCTGGCGCTTTACGATCACCTGTTGAATCGCGGGGTTGGTTCCAGCATTCTGGAGTGGTCCGCGACCGGCCAGACGGTGTACGTCCGGTGCAAGGACGGAACTTGCGCGTCGGCAAACTATGTGGATGGCACGGTGACGAACTATGCGTCGATCGCGGACGTGCCGGAGTCCGAGCGGGAGTTCTTCGATGGCTCGCCGGTGCTGAGGGCGTGTCCCAAGAGTTGGCGGCTGTGAGTGAGTGACGCAGACGGGGGGCGATGGGCCGGAGCGGTTGCCAGAAGACGCGAACCGCCGTTTCTAGCACTGTTTATGAACCAATCCCCGACCGCCGCCGAGAGCCAAGAGGAGAGCAGCCGTGAGCCAGCGGCCGACGGGCCAGCGCCAGGTAGCGGGGACTCTGGCCACGTCAGGCGGCCGCAGATCTCCTTGGTACTGTTCTTCGTCTCGTTCACGTTGTTCTGTCTTTGGCTGGGATTGGTCCATGCCCGGTATATTCACGTGCGGGTGCGGCTGTTTGCGCCGGCGGCGATCGCCACTGTTTATTTCTCCTTGGCGTTTGATTGGAGCGCGCGGCGGGCATGCGCAGGCGGCGTGTTCGCCTTCCTGGCGTCGGCGTTTTACTTGAACCTGTGGGAGGGAAACTCCCCGGAACAGACCGCTGCCAGCCTGTATTCCGGGTCGCTGTTCTTTGGCGTGATGCTGGTGGCCGTGACCGTGCCGTCGTACTGGCTCGCGGAGCGGTTCAAGGTGCGCTTCCTCATTCCGTCGCAAAAGAGCGCGGGATCGTGATAATCCTTCCGAACGAAAATCTGGTTTGCCAATCGACCGTGAAAATAGGCGGGGGGCGCTGCTGGCGACCGTTACAATCGTTGGGGACAGCAAGCAACGCCCGGCCTCAGAGGACGAAACCTTTCGCGGCATTTGAAGCCGCAGGACATCACCGAATGTAGACAGCAGACCTGATGTACAACCCTCACCTGGACTCGCTGTCGACACTGGCGGAAATCGCCGTGGCACTCTTGCGGATCCGCGCGACCCTGGCCGGTTCTCTCGATCCGTACCTCAGTTCCGCCGATGTCGCGCTGGCCGAGGTGTTAGAAATTACCTCCGGCATCGCGACCGAAATTACCGTCGCGCTAAACGACGACGACGATCTTACCATCAAGCTGCCCGTCGAGCCGCTGTGTTATACCGAGGCGGTGGAAAAACTGCCGGCTTTTCTGGCGATCGTCAAGCAGGCGTACCAATCGCAATCCACGACGTCGTCAGTCGATATGTGCGCGATCGGAGCGCGCGCCTTCACCTTTTCATTTCACTTTCGATCGCGCGAGGAATCAGAGCCGGAATGACGCATTCCGTTCAAGAAAGTGTCAAATGAGGCTTCGAGCTCGAAGGAGTATGGCACGGCAAATGAAAACTCAATTGCAAAGCGCCGACGGCTGCACCTTTAACGTCGCCCCGCGGAGGTGGGCGACGTGGGCGATGAGAAGCGCATTGGCAGCGGCTGTCTTGGTGGCGCTGGGAGCCGCTGGGTGGAGTCTGTTGGAGGGTTCGCGTCCAGTCGTCGGCGACGAGAGCAGTCTGGAAACGCTCGTTGACTTCTCCGCCACCAGCATTCTCAGCGATTTTGAAAGCGAACGGGCCATAGAAGCCCTGCTGCGCCATCTGTGCGCAAACCCCGAGTGGTTTGTGAAGTGGTCGAAGGAAATTGGTCCCAACAAGAAGGTCCGGCAAATAATTGAAGCCACACGCTCTGCCAAACGGCCGCCGACCTCCGAACCAACCTTCGAGAGCGGCTATCACCAGGCGGGGGTCGGAATACGATTCGACGTGCTTCCTCTGGGCGGCTCGGCGAACGAGATGCACGCGGCGGTCAAGCCAGGCGCGGGGAAGGTGAAATTGCCTTTGACTCCGGCGATAGACAGCAGTCGTCGCTTGAACTCACTAGCGACCATCGAAGGGGGCAAGTTGACGGTCTCGATCTACGAATCGAGCGTCGAGCGTGATCGCGCGCTGACCCGACAGGCTGTGCTGGAACTGTGCGCGGAATTGACCGCGGTGCGGGACAACATCGCGGAGATTGAAGAGAAGGGTTACTGTAGCAAGTCATTGCCCCCTGGTTCGGTTCGCCGGTCTACAACGGATCTGCCCCTAGAGATTCGCGATGAGTTCCACGAAGGCATGTATGTCGTCAGCGGGTACGTCAATCCTGGGGAGAAAGGTTACATTTCGCTCCGCGTTTTCCACGTGCCAAGCGGCGAAGAGTTGGATGGGGACGTGCATTCGTGGAGCACCGTTCAATACGTCGGCTGGTCCCGCCGGCCGGAGGACAAATTCCCCTTTTGTATTGATCTGCAAGCGCCGAGTTATCTCACCCCGGAGGAGTCGAAACTAGAATTTGATGATCCCCGTCGCATGGAAGCGTTGGCCGCCAAACACGAGATGCGGGTGGAGGTATGGTTCCACGGAAAACAGAGCCGCAAGGTGCTGGAGGCCAAGAAAGTCTTGGTGCCTTGGATGCGATAGAGCGGAGCAACCCACAGCATGGGAGTATTAAGAACGACCTGGATCGTCATTGGACTAAGCGCGGTGTGTCTTGCCGACGACACGGGAATAGACCGGTCACCGCTGCGCGCCTTGGAAGGGCGTTGGAAATTTCTCGAACCTGGCGGAAAGGTGCGTACCTCGAAAACGGTGGATGAGTTGTGGAAAGGTACTGGCTTGACGTTCGCGGATGGCAAGTGCGTTTACGAGAAGGGAAAGGAGAAACGCACGTTCCGAGTGGTCGTCGAGACCGTGGCCGGAATCGGTAAGCTCCGGTTCGTTTCACAGGGCGAGATTCGGGGAGATGTGGAGGCTCTATACAGGATCGTTGAAGGCAAGCGATTGGAATTGGCCTATTTGCCGCATGGAGATCTTCCCGATCAATTCGAGGAGGGCATCGTGGTGGTGTTTGAGAGGATAACGGAACGCAAATAGTGGGCTGACTGATACTTGGAAATCGATTTCGACCACTGGGTAGCTGGACCGCCGTTACCTTGAGGTTCGGGTATTGCGCACGGAATCGGTTAAAATTCATGCGAGATCGACATGAACAGCCATGCCATGACGCCAGATGCGTTGCGCCGTCGCTATTCTCAGTGATCGACGTTATTCCATAAAGGAGGTGCGCGATGTGGGAGTTAAACGAACGTCGGGGCGTGGTGAGCGAAGGCCCGGAGCTAGTGGGAGGAATTGCCTCGCGGAAGGCGGTTTGCTCTGAAGCGAGTTCATTTACGGCCGGACATCGCAACCGGTGGTACGACTCGTCTGTCGGGCGATGGCTGAGCGAGGATCCCATTGGATTTGAGGGTGGGGACGCGAATCTGGTGCGGTATGTGGGGAATGGGGTGACGAATTACATCGATCCGAGTGGGCTGATAAGCGCCGACGGATGGGTCGATGGTTGGGGCAAAGTCCATGCTGATCTGATCTCATTGTCACAAGTGTTTCGCGCTGAACTCGTCGACGACAAGGGCCTTATTAAATACTCGGAATGGCAAAACCAGATGTTCGGAGGACGGCCCGCGGTTGCTTTTGCCGATAAGATGATTCAAGCATTTTTGGACCCAGCGACCAAGATCGGAAGAGC
>JALHPA010000241.1 GCA_022842745.1 Pirellulales bacterium | reverse complement strand
CCGGCAGCACGACCCCGAGAAAAAAACGTGACCGGGATGGGAAGACCGACGGCCGGACCACGGAAATCCAGCGGCTGATCGGCCGCAGTCTTCGCGCGATCGTCGATCTCGACGCCATTGGCGAACGGACGATCGCCATCGATTGCGACGTGCTCGAAGCGGACGGCGGCACGCGCACCGCAAGCATTACCGGGGCCTTTGTGGCTCTGGTGGACGCCCTGGCAGCGGTGGAAGATGGGTCCCGTGCGATGAAGACGGTTGTGCGCGACAGTGTGGCAGCGATCAGCGTGGGAATCGTTGCTGGCCGGCCGGTGCTCGACCTCGACTACCGGGAGGACTCGGCCGCGAGCGTCGATATGAACGTGGTCATGACCGGCAGCGGTCGGTTCGTCGAAGTTCAGGGAACTGGAGAAGAGTCGACCTTCAGCCAGTCGGAACTATTCGATCTGGTAGCGCTTGCCCAGGGAGGAATTCGATCCCTCACCAGGGCTCAGCGCGAAGCTTTGGGCCAAGGATGGCCGCTGAGCCGCTCGGAAACGCATAGCTAGGGCTAGCCGAACGGGGCGGAACGGGGGATCGATTCGCGCGAATCGGCGCGGATTCGCATGCGATGCTTGCATTTGCCTACGGCCAAGATTAGAACCTTGAAATGCGAGCCGGAGCGGATCGAATGCGGCTCCCACGGCGTCGGCTTTTCTCGCCATGCCGCGGTGGCAGGGATCTGCACGGGTGGTTCGTTAACTCTCGACTGCCTTCTTTCGATTGCTGACGGGTTTGTTTGTAGTCTGCCCGCTTACTTAGGACTTCCGAGGCTTCCGTATGGCGACGTACACCCAACAGGGGCGGCGAATTGGAGTCTCCACGCCGCTGGGAACGGATGCCTTGTTGCTGCAAACCATTCGCGGCCACGAGCAGATTTCGGGTCTGTTCGACTTTCACCTGGAGATGCTGTCGGAAAAGGACACGCTTGACCCGAAGGCGATCCTCGGAAAGGGAGTCACGTTCTGGATCGAGTATCCCGATCAGGGACAGCGGTACTTCAACGGCATCTGCACGCGGTTTGCTTATTTGGGGCGGGGCGACCGGCTGAGTCTGTACCGCGCCGAGGTGGTTCCCTGGCTGTGGTTTCTGACCCGCACGGCCGACTGTCGGATCTTTCAGAACAAGACCGTGCCCGACATCGTCAAGCAGGTGTTCGACGACCTGGGGTTGAAGGACTATTCCTTCGATGTCAAAGGATCGCATCCGGCGTGGGATTATTGCTGCCAATACCGCGAGACCGACTTTCAGTTCATTTCGCGGCTGATGGAACAAGAGGGGATTTTCTATTTCTTCAAACACGAGAACAACAAACATACGCTCATGGTCAGCGACCACAAAGGAGCGTACAAGGATTGCAAGGACGCGGCGGTGGAGTTTGAAACGTTGCTCTCGGTCGGCAACAAGTTCGATCAGATTTCGCGCTGGGAGCATAGCTACGAATTTCGCAGCGGGAAATTCGCCCAGACGGACTACAACTTTCTCACGCCGTCCACCAGCTTGATGAGCACGACCAATTCGACGGTCAAGCTGGACGGCAATTCGCGGTTCGAGTTTTACGACTATCCGGGCAAATTCGAAAAGAAGGCGGACGGCGAGGAAGCGACGAAGATTCGGATGGAAGCCGAGGAGGCCCGGTTCGATACGGTCCGGGGAGCAAGCCATTGCCGCTCCTTCTCCCCCGGCTCAAAGTTCAAGCTCAAGAAGCACCACGCCAAACCGGAGGAATGCAAGGGCTACGTCCTGACCTCCGTACGGCACTCGATCTCGATCGCCGGGGACTATACGACCGGAAACGGCGACAGTTCCGAGGACGGATACGAAAACGAATTCACCTGCATCCCCGATACGGTGGTTTTCCGCCCGGCAAAATCGTCGAACAAGCCGATGATTCACGGCCTGCAGACGGCGGTCGTGACCGGACCGCCGGGCGAGGAAATCTACGTCGATAAGTACGGGCGGGTAAAAGTCCAGTTCCACTGGGACCGCGAAGGCAAGAAAGACGACAAGAGTTCGTGTTGGGTCCGCGTGTCGCAGAATCACGCCGGCAAAGGGTGGGGCGGAATCGACATCCCCCGGATCGGGGAAGAGGTCGTGATTAGCTTTCTCGAGGGAGACATCGACCGGCCGATCGTCATGGGCCGGGTCTACCACGCCGAGTCGATGCCTCCGTTCACCCTTCCGGCCGAAATGACCCGCACCGGCTGGAAGACCAAGACCCACAAAGGATCCGGCTACAACGAAATCACCATGGACGACACCGCGGGCAAGGAATTGATCCGCATCCACGGCCAGTACGACATGGACTCGACGATCGAGCACGATCTCCGCGAGCATGTCCTGAACAATCGCACCCGCGACGTGACCGTGAATGAGACGATCACCGTCGGTTCCAATCGCACGGAGACGGTCGGGGCGAACGAGTCGCTCTCCGTGGGCCTGACGCGGACCGTGCTGATTGGCGTCAACGACATGCTTACCGTTGGCGCGGCGCAGGAGATCACGGTGGGAGGCGCGCGGACAGTGACGGTTGGCGGAGCGATGGCGACTACGGTGGGTGGGGCGATCGCGACCAGCGTGGGCGGCCCCATGACGATCGATGTGGGTGGCGCCATGACGGAATCGGTCGGGGGCAACCTTGCTCAGTCCGTGGGGAAAAAGATCGCCGTCGACGCGGGCGACGAGATTTCGCTGAAAACCGGCGCGGCGAGCATCGTCATGAAAAAAGACGGCACCATTGAGATCAAGGGCAAAGACGTGCTCATTACGGCGACGAATTCGATTACCGAAAGGGCTTCCGCGTCGTTGGACATGGATGGGGGCAAATTCACTTTGAATGCGTCGGCCGGAATGGGTTCGGTGAAGTCCTCCACCATCACCGAGGTCAAAGGGGCGTCGGTCAAAATCAACTGCTAGTCGAGGCTGTTGGAATGCCTGGTCAACCTGCCGCGCGAATCGGCGATCAGATTGCTTGTCCGGTCCCCCAGGCCACCCCGGCCGCATTGCCGCACGCGCCGCCCCCCGGCATTCCGATTACCGCCGTTGGCGCGCCTACGGTCTTGATCGGAGGGCAGCCCGCGGCGCGGGTCGGAGATTTCAGTCTTTGCGTGACGCCTGTGCCTGCGCCGAATCCGATACTTCGCGGGGCGTTTCCGGTGCCGATTATGGGCGCTCCGGCGGCTCGGTTGACGGATCAAGGAACGCACCCGGGTTCGTTGATCTCGCCCCCCTGCTGTCCGACGGTCTTGATTGGACTGGCGGGCACCTCGGGCAATCCCTGGGCCGGCAAGGACGACTGCGCGGCCGCGGCGGCCGGCCGGAGCCCGCCACCGGGAACTACCGATCCGAATGGGAATCCCGTTCCGTCCGGAACGACGCAGCAAAGTTACAACAATTGCGGAGTCGAAACGTCTCGGTTGATCATCAATCGAGCGAATTCCAGCAACATCGGACAAGAAGCGCTGCTCAACCAATCCTTTGGACAAACGATGCCTGCGGGTACGCCGCTGGCCGGTCAACCGCTTGCGAGCCAGGTTCCCGGGAATCTGTACGCCAGCGGTGGCACGATTCCGGAAACTCGCGCCCAGATTTTGCGTAACAATGGCGTGCCGGCTCATTTGGAGCCGAGAACGATGCAAAATCTGGAGACGGCGGTCTCTTCAGGACGGGGAAACATCGTCGTGGTCGACTCTCAGACGTTATGGTCGAATGGTGTCACTCCTCCCAGCACAGGCGACCACGTCGTTCAGGTGATTGGAGTGGAATACGATGAAAACGGCAACGTAAAGAACGTGATCATCAACGATACGGGAACCGGCAACTGCCACCAGGTCGTACCGGCCAACGTCTGGAATCAGGCGACTGGTCCGGCCATCGGCAATTGGCAGACCGTGGTGACGGATCGACCGATCACTTGAATTGTCCGACGTCAGTTCTTGTTCAGACCGCTTTCGGTAAGTAGCTAGTTCATCGACAGGAAATCGTTTCATCCCCCGTGGCAACACCGCAATTACAATCGATTGAGTCGCTTATCACCCGGGCCAAAGACCAGCCGGCGATGGCGCTGGCCAATGAAACGTATCGTTCCTACCCAGTTCCTGTCCCAGCGCCCACGGGATTGCGAGTGGCGTTCCTGTTCTGTCCCATGCGGTCGGTTCCGGGTCAAGGTCGGTGGCTCCTTCCCCCTACGTATCTGGCATTGGTCAATGCCGCCACGGCAAAGTTTGAAAAGCTGGCGGCGGTTACGCCGGCCGATTTCGGCCGTACCGACGATCCGACCAAGTTTTTGGGGAACTACTTGATTCCCCCTCCCGGTATGAGCACAGAAGATTTCCTGGCTCAGCAGAGGAGCCTCTTCGCGGCGTACGATCGCTTGCTCCCCCATTTCGCGGCCAGCGATGCAACTCCTCCCCTGGACCTTCGACGGATCGCGTCCGAGTTCCAAACGGTGTTTGCGCGCTTGACCGAGCCTCCTCTTGCGCCTTATTACCGCTCCACCGGAAGTGAATTTTTTGCTTGGCTCGGCAATCTGAGTCGCTAGCGTGCCCCTGTCGCGGAGTCGCTCATGAATCAAACTTCAGCACAGCCCCAAAGCGCACCCGCGCTCAGCGACCTTGCGCGAACCTACGCAGCGCAGGCGTTGCCCGGGTTGTTTCAATCCTATCCGATGGTGTTCCGCACGCAGGCGGGGCTGCGCGTCGCGATCTTCTTTTATCCGGCGGCCGTCGGCAATCCTGAAGACGGGTTTGAGGTCTGGCCCCCGACTTACACCGTTACGTTAAACGCCATTTCTGGCCGACTGGAAGAAATCCGCGCTTGCGCGCCGATCGAATTCCATTTGGACCATCCTACCGACAGGCCGCTGGGCAAGTACTTGTCCCCCGCCCACCGCGCCAATGCCGAGTTTCTCACCCGGCAAGCGAAATGGTATCAGGCTTACGATGGCTTAATCTCCGCGTTCCAAGAGGCAGCCCATCGCCCCACGCGACCCGACGCGGCGTTGGCCGCCGAGTTTCTTGATCTCTTTCCTCAGGTTACCGAAGCTCCATTGGCGCCCTATTATCGAGCCGTCGGCAAAGAGTTCTTCGACTGGTTGGCGCAGGCAAAGACGCGATAACCTCCCCCAGCCGTCGGTGTTGGTACATCTGCGCGCGGATCCACATCGCGGAGTGAATTCGTCTTCCCCGCTCCCGCTCCTTGGCCGGTCTCATCCGCCGCCCAACCTCTGAAGCGAGCATCGAATCTGCGTTTCGTTTGGGCGACTGCCCGCCTGCTGTCACAACGACGTTCTGCCATCAGGCCAATAGGATGTCTGCAAGTCCGAGCGCACCCATCGCCAGCCTCCCGCGGAATCGGCTAAGCTAAGGTCTGCCGACGCACGACATCGAAGAATGCTGCAACATCGAAAGTGGCTGCAACATTGAAAATGATCGTGCCTGCCGCTTTCGCGTCCGGCCGATGCCGATTTTGGAAACGACTGCGCCTCCGCATGGCCCCGATTGCCCACGTTCTTTCACCCGGCGAACAACGCGGCCGAGCCGACGACCAACCGGTCTTTGCGATCGAGGTCCGGGACCTGCACAAGACTTACCGCGAGCGGGTCTTT
>JALHPA010000240.1 GCA_022842745.1 Pirellulales bacterium | reverse complement strand
GCTTGCCCTTGGTCTCGGCCAGAATGCTGGCCATCATTTCGGGAACGTCGATCTCGCGCAGACGCTTGTAAGACATCATCAAGGTCTTGTCGCGGGGGCTGAATTGCTCGTCGTACAGAAATGCCTCGGGATTGACGCCGGCGTTGTACGAATCGCCAAACCGGTCGTCTCGCCTGGGGGTCGGATTGTAACGGTACGGCGTTTGGGAAAAATGGGGCGCCGGAATCGGTGGGCTGTCGGAAGCGTTGGCGGTCTGTGGGGGGTGTTCACCGTCCAGGCCGTTGGCGCTTGAGAGGCAGTTGGCGAGCAAATTTCGCCATGATTCAAGCGCGTTTGCCGACGAATCGTCGACGAGCGCGTCGATCGCGGCCTGGCCGAAGTCCAGCATGTCGTTCAGATCCGCAAGCGAGAACTTCAGCAGACGGGCGCTGGGGTAATCCGCCAGGGGGTTGGTTTCGTCGAGATAACTCTGGCAGGCGGCGCGCAACTCTTGCATGGCGACCGCGTACACTCCCAGGACCAGCGCGGGCGCGTCGGGCGCCGCCAGGATTTCGTTGAAAAGCAGCTCCAGGGCCGGGTGCGGCACGTCCTCCAGGCCGAGGGGCGGCTCTCGCATTTCACCGACCCGCTTGCGGAGCGCCGCCACGTTTTCGGCGCAGAGATAGGAGTGATGGCTGAAGGCTGTTTTTAGCTCGTAGATCGGCTCGGCCGTGATTCGCACAGTCAGGATTTCGTGCAGTCGCTTGAAAGCGTAGTGGAAGCGCTTCAGCCGGCCGACGCAGCGCTCGACGCTGAGACCGGGCCGACGAGCCGCGGTGAACGAACAGACGCCGGCTAGGGGAGGCAAGCCGCGAAAGCCCCGACCCTCTTTTTCCACCGTTTTTTCCACCGTGGCCATCCTTCCAGACTCCTGCATAGAATTCAAAAAACTCGGCAATCGGGGCCAAAACCTAGCCGCAAGCAATGTCCGAAACTGCCTGGCCGGCAGGGATCGACCGGGCGAACCGGCCGGGTTCCCTTAGAATATCCGACCGGATCGCCAGCGCCCAATCGCCGGGCGAAAGGACCGAAAGGGTTTGCTGGACTCTCGTCGGCCGGAGGCGCATAATGAGGAGACTTTTCCGACCGGATCAGGGTGGGCGGGAAGAAGAGGAAGCGCTGGACGCGTCTGCACTTTGAATATGGTTGAGTTCCTGCAATCTGGACCCGCCCAAGCGGTGATCTGGACAGCCTTGGGCGCGATGCTTCTGGGTCTGGGAGTGTATTTGCTGAAAAAGTTTCGGGATCGCACCGTCAACGACCAGCCCGCAGCCAGCGAAATGTTAACAACGTTTCGCGAAGTGCATGCTCGGGGAGGTCTGAGCGACCGGGAATTCCGAACGATCAAGGCACGGCTGGGAGACCAGATACAGGCGGAGTTGAAGGGGGACGGCAAGAAGGATTAGGCTGGCGACGAAATGATCCTGGGGACCTGCTCACCAGGGTCAGGAGGTTTGGGTAAACTGGCCGTGCCGCAAGGATAGAGCCGCCCAAACAAATATGAACAAATGTGCGCGAACGTCGGGCGGAATCGGCTCGTAGAATGTGCGACCCGTCCGCCGGATCGGCATAGAGCGAGAATTGGCGGGGCGACTGAGTTTCCCCGCGTCGGCGGACGAAGATTGGTGGACGGCTCGAATTCAAGTGCGGACAAGGATGCCCTCTCGGCCAACGGTACTGATTTTTTCCGTCCCGGCCACTCGAGCGACTGCGTGAACTACACCGTCTCTCCCACGGCGACGAATTGCGACGGAGAGCAGAACTCGGAAAGGAGCAGGCATGCCCTCGGGTCGAGATGTGAATTTGGGGCGGCGCGGCACGGGAACGACAAAAAGGAACGCCTTCTGTTCTTTTTGCCGCAAGAGTTATCGCGACGTAGGACCGCTCGTGGAGGGTCCAGGGGACGTTTACATTTGCGGGGAATGTATCGAGCTGTGCCAGTCCATTTTGGACCAGGAGCGGCGGCGGCGAGGGAGCGGGAAGCAGCTGTTCACGCGAATTCCCTCTCCGCGCGAAATCGTGGCCCAATTGGACGACTACGTAATTGGGCAGGAGCACGCGAAAAAGGTTTTGGCCGTGGCGGTCCACAGCCACTACAAGCGGCTGACGCTGGGAATGGAAGGTTCGGACGTCGAGGTCGATAAGTCGAACATTCTGCTCTTGGGGCCGACCGGTTGCGGAAAGACCTTGCTAGCACGGACCTTGGCGCGGATTCTTAACGTGCCGTTTGCGATTGGCGACGCCACGACGCTGACGGAAGCGGGCTACGTCGGGGAAGACGTCGAGAATCTGTTGCTTAAGCTGTTGCACGCGGCCGACTTCGACATTGAGGCGGCGCAGCGGGGCGTGTTGTACATCGACGAAATCGACAAAATCGGCAAAACCAGCCACAACGTGTCGATTACCCGCGACGTTTCCGGGGAGGGGGTGCAACAGGCGCTACTGAAAATGCTGGAGGGAACGGTCGCCAATGTGCCGCCGCAAGGGGGTCGAAAGCATCCCGAGCAGCAGTACATCCAAATGGACACGACGAACATCTTGTTCATCTGCGGCGGCACGTTTGTCGGCATCGACAAGATCGTGTCCAAGCGGCTGGGGAACCGAACGATCGGTTTTGGACAGCAAAGCGGCACCCGGAACGAAGCCCAAATGGGCGAGTTGCTGGAGCAGGTCGATTCCGAGGATATTTTGGAATTTGGTTTGATCCCCGAGTTGGTGGGGCGCTTGCCGGTCGTCTCGTCGCTGCGGCCGCTGGATACCGACGCCTTGGTGCGGGTGCTCAAGGAGCCGAAAAACGCCCTCGTCAAGCAGTATCAGAAGCTGTTTGCGATGGAGAGTTCGGACCTCAGCTTTACCGACGAAGCGCTTTCGGCAATTGCGAAGCGGGCCAAGGAAAAAGAGACAGGCGCACGGGGGCTTCGGTCGATCATAGAAGAGGTCATGCTCGACATCATGTATGACCTCCCCGAGAACAGCGGGGCCCGATACGTCATCACTGAGGACGTAGTGCAAGGCCGCGACCGCGCTTATCCGATCGTGGAACCCAAGAACAAAAGCGCGTAACGTTCAAACCCTGGCCCGGTCACACCGTCCCAGGGCGTCCAGTTACGCGTCGGCCAAGAGCGAGCCCGAGATTGTTTTGGCAATCTCGGGCTCGCCGTGCTTTGGGGGCCGGCGGCGCGGAGTCGTGATAGCGAGCGCTGCGGTTTTCGCTCGTCGAGGGTCCGGTCTCGCTCGCGCGTCGATGGTCCGGTCTCGCTCGCGCGTCGATGGTCCGGGAGAATGCGGAATTGGCCGGCGATTAACGCCGCTCTTCGGCTTCTGGCGCCGCGCCCGGTAGCTTGCCCTCGCGCATCAGCTCCAGATAGGTCTTGCCGGCTTTTGGCTTTTTCATCTTGGCGACTTTCTTCAAGGCCGCTTGGATCTTCTCCTTGTTCTTGGCGTCCTGGCGGCGGTTTAGCAGGGCGTCGAGCGCCTTGCCGTAATCGTTGCGCTGCTTTTTGTTCTGGCCATCGGCGTGGCAGAGGGTGCAAGCCGTTTTTTTGGAGCCGTCCGGGGTGTTCGTCTCCGTGGTGATGCCATCCACGGCGTCCGCAAAGGCTTTGGCCCGGGGGTTATCGCTGTCCGGCTTGTAGTACAATTCCCGGAATTCTTCCTCAAACTCGGGGACCCCCCAACTTGAGGGAGCGCATACTCCGAAGACGACGCCCGCCGATACCATTCCGGCAGCGATCCAACGAGGCCAAGGTCTGTTCATTGTCCAGAGTCTCCAAGTCGTTTGACGCCCCGCGGGGGCTTCACTGGGTGGATCAAACCCCGCAGATCCCCATTTAGACCGCGGCGGCGCCGCCAGCATGGCAAGAAAACCGCGATTGGGCAATCAAATTTGGTGGGAAACTCGGAAATCCGCAACTGGCAAGCCTTTTTTCTTGCCGCAGCGAGCGATTTTTCGATTTCGGAGCGGGCTTCGTCGGAAGGCTGCCGCGGAGATGGGTCGTCCCGTGGGCAAAAGGCGGGGTTTGCGAGGCAATTACACGCCCGGCGGCTTCCGTGCGGCCGTTCGGCCGAATCCTAACCTGTTGGCTTGCTTTCAGTTGCCTTGCTTGGGGGGAAACTGCGAGTTAGAATTTCGCAGCTTTTGCACCGCCCGTTTTGGCAGGGATCGGCCAGGCGTGCCCCCAGGGAGAATCGTGGCATGCGGTATGTATCAGTGCTGTGGCCCGGATTGCGGCAAATTTGGGTGTCCGGAGCATGGTCTGGGTTGGCTTTGGCGTGGGGCTTCGCGGCATGCTTGAACGCCGCCTTATGGCTGACCTGGGGGTGGACCGAAATCGTGGATCGTGCGACGTTGATGGGACTATGGGCCGCCGTGGTGCTGTTTTGGATCGGCGGGATTGTACACGGCGTGCGGTTGATTCAGAAAACCGGCGCGACACTCGCCCCCGTCGAATCGAGCGACTTGTTTAGTTTGGCGCAAGGCGAATACTTAAAGGGAAGCTGGTTCGAGGCGGAGGTAGCCATCCAGCGGCTGTTGGAGCGGAATCCCCGCGACGTGGATGCCCGGTTGATGTTGGCCTCTCTGCATCGGCAGGTCGGGCACGCGGAAGATGCGCGGGCGGAGCTAAGGCGTCTGGCGACTTACGAGGGGGCTGGAAAGTGGCAGTTGGAGATCGCGCGAGAGTGGGAGATGGTACGGCAGATACCGGTGGCGGGAGCGGCAGGAGGGCCGAGCCAGGTTTCGGGGCGGATCCAGGGTTCGGCGCAGGATATGCATCCTGAGTCTGAGTTGCCCTCGGACCTGCCAATTGCGGCATGAGAGGATGCCCGCGGGTAGAGTCGCCGAATGGCTGTTTCGCCGCATGGTGTGTCGCCGCAGGAGAGAAGAGAATGGCGGCCTGAGAGTGGCCGACCGGATGCCCGTCGGGGTGGGAAACAATAAACGCTAAAGCAAACGGAAGTCACAATCGAACGTAGCGGCGGCCGCGCCGCGAATCTCGACCGGAGAAAACGAATGTACGAACGCTTCACGGATCGCGCCCGCAAGGTGATGCAGCTAGCCAACCAGGAGGCGCAACGCTTCAACCACGAGTACATCGGCACCGAGCATGTGCTATTGGGCCTGATTAAAGAGGGGAGCGGGGTGGCCGCTAACGTGCTCAAGAATCTGGATATCGACCTGCGAAAAATTCGCTTGGAGGTCGAGAAACTGGTGCAGAGCGGCCCGGATATGGTGACGATGGGGAAGCTTCCCCAGACGCCGCGGGCCAAAAAGGTGATCGAGTATTCGATGGACGAGGCTCGGAATCTGGGGCACAACTATGTCGGGACGGAGCACATCCTGTTGGGCCTGTTGCGCGAACAGGAGGGGGTGGCGGCTCAAGTTTTGATGAATCTCGGTTTGAAGCTGGATGACGTCCGCGAGGAGGTTCTGAGCCTGCTCGGCCACGGGCTGGAGAGCGGTGAAGGGGGGGGAGAACGCGGAGGAGTGGAGCGCGGCGGCGGGGCAGGAGCATCGTCGGAGGGGGGCAGCTCCAAGTCGAGCAAGTCGAAAACCCCGGCTTTGGACAGCTTTGGACGGGATCTGACGGAACTGGCCCGCCAGGGAAAGCT
>JALHPA010000239.1 GCA_022842745.1 Pirellulales bacterium | reverse complement strand
GTGGCGACCCACTGTTGCCGGGTCTTGCTACGGGGTTCCCCCCAGCCTTGCCAGAGTCCCCAGGCCAAGACCGCCAAAAGCATCGCGCCGAACAGCAGAACGGTCGGGCGCAAGAGCCATTGCGCGAGAGTTAGCCGAGGGGCCGAGTCCAACGGTGCGGCGGCCGCTGGCGGGAGAGGGACGCGCGGGGAAACGATCGACGGCGCGGCGGAGGTGGGGAGGGCTGCCGCGGTGGGAAGGGACTGCGCGGTGGGGGCGGCCACCGTAACCGCGGCCGAGTCGGCCTCCGGAGAGGGGCGTCGGGGAATCCAGGTTTGACCGGCAGCCGCCTCGAACGGGGGGAAGGCGGCCAGCAAGGCATCGATTTCCGTCAGCAGCGCATCGCAGCCGGCGGGGCGATGCTCCGGCAGTTCGGCCATCATGCGTTCGACCAGGGCGATGCTGGCCGGCGACAGGCCGGGGGCCAGGTCGCGGAGCGGCGGCGTGTCGTGCTTGATTTTATTGGTGAGCACTTCTCCCACGGTCTCACCGGGGAACGGGGCGTGGCCAGAGAGCAGGTGGTAGCAGGTGGCGCCGAGGGCGTAGATGTCGGCGCGGGAGTCGACCGATTTTCCGGCCAGTTGTTCCGGCGCCATGTAGTGGGGGCTGCCCAGGGCGGTTCCATCGACCGTAAGGCGAGCGCCGGAGTCGACGCCCGAGGCGAGAAAGGCCAGGCCGAAGTCGGTGATCTTTACCAACGGCATTCCCGGCGGAAGCGGATAACCGGCCGGCGGCTGGACGAGCAGGAGATTGGCGGGCTTGATGTCACGATGGACAATCCCCAGCCGCTCGGCCGCGGCGAGTCCGGCCGCGGCCTGCCGCACCAGGCCCCAGGCCAGAGCCTCCGGGAGCCGGCCGTTGGTCTGAAGATAGGTTTCGAGATCGTCCCCCTCGACGAGCTCGAGCGCCAGGTACACGCGGCCCTCTTGACGGCCAAAATCGTAGGCGGTGACGATCTGCGGATGTTGCAGGCGGGCGATGGAGCGGGCCTCTTGCTCGAACCGGGCGATCGAGCCGGCGCGGGCGCTGTGTTCGAGCGAGATGGTCTTGAGCGCCACTTCTCGATTCAGATTGAGCTGGCGCGCGCGGTACACGACCCCCATTCCGCCCCGCCCCAGCAACCCGAGGATCTCATAGCCTGGAATCGAATCGCCGGGACGCAGAAGCGTATGCACCACTTCGACATCGTTGGCGGACATCCACCCCTTGGCGATCGCCACATCGGCCACGCGCGACGGGTCGTGCTCTGCGATCGTCGTCAGTTCGGCCGACTGCTCCGAGGAAAGGAGCATTTGGCGCGTGGCCAACTGGACGAACTGGGCGGTGGCGTGGGGATCGAGCGGCTTCACGAGCGAGTGGAGATCGACAGGGAGGGGCGACGGGAATCGATCGAGGGGAATGCACCGCGGGCCGCCGCCGGAACGCAGCGCCTGCGGCCGGCACAATTTGACATTCTACCCTGCGGCGGTCTACCCTGACACGAGTGCGCCCCAGGTCGCAAAACTCAAAGGAGGAACGAGCCTTGATCCGTACGCTCATTGTCGCTGGCAGTCTGTTCTGGAGTTGGACCGCGGGGACCTTGGCAGCCCCCCTGGAGGTGTTGTTCAGCTCGAACAAGGACGGCAACGCTGAAATCATGATCGTCGACCTCAACGACGAGAACGCCAAACCCAAAAATCTGACGAATAACAAAGCCGAGGATACTTGCCCTGTCTGGAGACCGGACGGCAAGCAGATTGCGTTTGCGTCGAATCGGGACGGTGTGTACACGATCTTCGTGATGGACCCGGACGGGTCCAACGTAAAGAAGCTGATCGATCCCGCCGGCAAGTTCTGCTACAACCCGGCTTGGTCTCCGGACGGAAAGAAGCTGGCCTACGTCATGCGGGACGACAAAGGGGCGACGACGATCGTGGTCGACGCGGACGGTACAAATCCCAAGCCGATTGGCGAGAACGTCTGGGATCCTGCCTGGTCGCCGGACGGAAAGCGGATCGCGTTTACCCGGTTTACCGAACTGGGGTACAAGATCCACGCGATGGACGCGGACGGGACGAACGTCAAGGATCTGAATACCGGCGACAACCGGCTGGGCTGGTCGTATCCGCAGTTTTCGCCGGATGGAAAAAAGCTGGTGTTTTCGGATCTGACGGACAACGGCATCGAGGTCTTCGTTTGCGATCCCGACGGCCAGAACCAGCAGATTCTTACCAATCAGGGGGGAACTAACACGTACTGCGCCTGGTTTCCCGACGGCAAGCGGATCCTGTTTCGCCAGGTGGGGCAGGATCGAAAGGAGTGGCCGTATTTCGCGATGGACGTGAACGGGCTAAACCGCGTGCCGATCAAACAACTGCAGGAGGAGCCGGCGTTGAACAATCTGCTGGATCCGGGCCGCGCCAGTTTCCGCCCGACGAAGTGAGACTGCGGGCTGAGAAGCGAGCCTACGGCCGAAGTGAGCTTGCGGGCTGAGAAGTGAAACCGCGGCCCGATTGACCAAGAATTCGTGTGGGAACGTCCCGGCCTCAATCGAGCATCAATTGCATATAGATCACATCCAGCCAGCGGCCGAACTTGATGCCGACCTGTTTGAGCAACGCTGTCTTGTGGAATCCCAGGGCCGCGTGTAACGCCACGCTGGGGGTTTGGTCCGCGCTGATTCCGCCAATGATCGAGTGGAAGCCCGCGCGGCGAGCACGGACAATCAGGTCGGCGAGAATCATTCGTCCCAGCCCGCGGCGATGGTAGCGATGGTCGACGTAAACGGAGCATTCGACGGTCGGCCAGTAGCCGTCGCGCTCGCGAAACTTGGAAAGCGATCCCCAGGCGACGACTCGCCCCTCCAGTTCCACGACCGTAACCGGATACCGATCGGGATGATGCTCGTGGAACCAGGCGGTTCGCGCATGGAGCGGTTCGGCCTGGAGTTGGTAGGTGCTGGTCGAGAACTCGACGTAGTAATTGTAAATATCGTTGATCGACGCCAGGTCCTCCTCGGTGGCCAGGCGCAGCATGGGGGGCGTCATCGGCGCTTCCCTTCGGTTCCAACAAGACGAGTGCCAGTCATTCCAGCAGCCTGTGCAGGCTGAGGGACTATTTTAGCTTGTAGGACTCCGTGAAGAATCGTCTTTTTTGATTTCCAGGATGCTCATCCCTTTTGATTGTTAGAAAAATCTCATGCCAGCTCCATTTTGTGGGTTTCGCGGTTTGTGGATGCGTTTGGCTTTGGTTGCCGTGGGGAGCGGCCTGGCCGGGGGGAGAGGGGCCGCCTTCGGCGCCGAAGCGGAGATTCCCAAGGGGGAGGTGACCAAATACTCGTTCGCCGAGAGCAAGATTTTCCCGGGGACGGTGCGGGATTATTGGATTTACGTTCCTCGACAATACGATCCGGCGAAACCGGCCTGTCTGTACGTCAACCAGGATGGAATCCAATACAACGCGCCGGCGGTGTTCGACGAGTTGATCCACCGCAAGGAGATGCCCGTCACGATTGGGGTATTTGTGATGCACGGGCGGGTGAAGGCCCCGTCCGACCAGGCGCTCGACCGGTTCAACCGCAGCTACGAATACGACGGGCTGGGGGATAATTACGCGCGGTTTTTGATCGAGGAACTTTTGCCGGAGGTAGAAAAGAAGACCGCCAGCGACGGTCGGCCGATCAAGCTTTCCCAGGACGGCAACGACCGCGGCATCGGCGGGGCGAGCAGCGGAGCGATTTGCGCATTTACCGCCGCTTGGGAACGGCCCGATTCGTTCCGGCGGGTGTTTAGCAGTATTGGCACGTACGTCGGCCTGCGGGGGGGGAACGACTACCCGACGCTCGTTCGCAAGACCGAGCCGAAACCGCTGAGAGTCTTTTTGGAAGACGGCAGCAACGACTTGAACATTTACGGCGGGGATTGGTGGATGGCCAACCAGGAGATGGAGCGGGCGCTGACGTTCGCCGGCTATCAGGTCAATCACGTGTGGGGCGAGGGGGGGCACAACACGAACCAGGCGACGAAGATTTTCCCGGAGGCGATGCGGTGGCTGTGGAAAGATTGGCCCAAGCCGATCGAGGCGGGGCGCGGGTCGCAGCAGTTGCAGGATGTGCTGATTCCGGGGGAAGGGTGGACGCTGGTGGCGGAGGGATACAAGCTCGCACGGAGTCCAGCGGCCAATGCGCGGGGCGAAGTGTTTTTCAGCGACGTTCCAGAAAGTAAGTCGTTCAAGATCGGCCTGGATGGCAAAGTGAGCCTGTTAAGCGATCGTACAGGAGCAGTTGGTTGCCAGGCGTTTGCGCCGGATGGGCGGTTGATCGCTGCCGGCCGTTGGCGAGAGCTTGTTGTGAAGGTCGAGGAGGATGGGAGCGCTGTTTCCACCCGTGGTGAGCAAGAGCGGGTCGTGTCGATCGGGGAGGATGGGAAGGCAACGGTCCTCGACGAGGGATTGCGAGGCGACGACTTGACAATGTTGCACAACGGGAGCATCTATCTCACGGACTCGTTTTTTGGAGGTCCCATTGGAGACGGCAAAATCTGGCGAATAGCACCAACAGGCGAGAGAACGGGGGTGGATACCGGACGCATGCGCCCCTACGCAATTTGCGTCTCACCTGATCAAACGCTGTTGTATGTGGCGGAGATGCTGAGCCATTGGGTTTACAGCTACCAAATCCAACCGGATGGGACGCTGGCTCACAAGCAGAAGTATTACCACTTGCACGTTCCCGATACCGCGGAAAACAGCGAGGTGGGTGGAATGAAGGTGGACCGGGACGGGCGGTTGTACGTGGCGACCCGGATGGGGATTCAGATTTGCGACCAGGCGGGGCGCGTGAACTGCATCGTCCCGGTTCCCAACGGCAAGATTTCCAACCTGTGCTTCGGCGGGCCGGAGTTTAACGTCCTGTACGCCACCTGCGGCGACCGGGTGTATAAGCGGAAGGTCAAAACGACGGGGGCGAATGCGTGGCAACCGCCGCTAAAGCCCGCCGCCCCGCGGCTGTAGGCGCCGGGCGCTGGGAGGCGGACGCGTGGCGATCGAAAGCGTTTATTGTTCTTAATTCGGATGTAGGACTATACTTAGAAGCAGCGGCCGAGGCCGGTTCCCGCGGTTCAGAACGGGGAATGCGATCGGCCGCGGCCAAGGGGCCAGTCGTTTCGGATTGAGCTTGAGCGTGCAGAATCACGGAGGCCAGCTTTCATGTCGGTGCGCAGATACTTCGGTTGGGTGATCGCGGTTTGCCTGGCGGTCACAGGGGGCGGTACATGGGGGGCGCGCAGCGCGCCGGCTGAGGAGGCTCAACCGAAAGCCGAGGGGGCGTCTCCCAAGAGCGACGAGACCAAGCCGTCGAACCGCCGCGCGAAGTCGGTCCAGGACGATGAATACTACGAGCTATTCCGCGCCTTTGCCGACACGATGGACCAGGTCGAGCGGAACTACGTCAAGGACGTCAGCCGGCGGGAACTGATGGAGGCCGCGATCAAGGGGGTGCTGAGCAAACTCGATCCCTACTCCAGTTACATTGGCCCCGAAGAGCTGGGGGGGTTCAAGAGCTCGGTCGAGAGCCAATTCGGCGGAATCGGCATTCAAATTACGCTCGACGACGGCCAACTGCGGGTCCTGTCGCCCTTGG
>JALHPA010000238.1 GCA_022842745.1 Pirellulales bacterium | reverse complement strand
GTGGGAGCCGGTGAACCGTCACCTGCGGGCGATCGTCATGGTCGTAACAGTCCGCGTCGTAATCCGGCATGCTCATGGTCTACTGCCCTTCTAAGTCCGCTGTCCCGTGGCGGAGTCAACGCCAGAAATTGAAAAGACTTGGCGAAGCGCAGGCGCATTCTGGGCGCACTTACGCCTGAGATCGGACTCGTCCGAATAGCCCCTAAGCACATGCTGGGCCGGAATTCGGCAAGATCACGATTTCGCCGCTTCGCAAGCGCCATCACCCCGAAGGACACTCCGACGCCCATCCATCCTGCGAAACGCATGAGGATCGGACGCGAGACATCCGCGCTTGCTGTGCAAAGGAAGCGCAGAAGCGCTATCCCAGCACGTGTCAAAAGGCCTTTTTTGACTCCTCCAATCGACCTGTTCGGCGTTCGCGGAACGAGCCGCTGTCCGAACCGGAAGACCTGCTTTGCACTGACTTCTTGCCCAAGCCAGCACAACGGCGGAAAAAGCTGGACCGCTTTTCCATTCGCATGGGGAAGTTCCGGTCGCTCTTCCGGTTCGTCCCACGACGATTCATAGTAGACCTGCACGAAGTGACCGGCAAGGGGCGGGCGCGGATTTTCGAGAATGCCTCGTTTGGACTAGAATCCAAGCGTGTTTCTTGATGCATCAAATCAGACTGAGTGATGAACGATAATCCTTACGCCAGCCCGAAGACAAGCTGGGAACCGCCAGTCTCGACGTCACGCGGCGTGCCGTGGTCGAAGATGAACCATGTCCAGCGGCTGATCCTGGTTGGCGGTTGGCTGACTGCTGGCAGCGTGATGGTTGGGTCATGCGCGATCATGATGTCGGTCTGCGAGCGCATGGAACGCTGGCTGGGGCCAGCGGGCTCATCCCAGCTTGCCCAGTGGCTGTACGGCATCCCGATTCTGGGCGTACCGCTGTTGACGGGCAAAGCGGTCGCCATCATCTATCGGCGACAGTGTGAACGTATAGCGCAGGAACGAGAAAAAAGCGATCCTCATTTGTGAGATCCGCGAACCGTCACCGCACTAGCGCCGTCGAGCAAAGCTGCGCTAGTTCCTCTTCGCTACGGACACGGCGGGGGACGATGTTTTCGGCCAGGAGTCGGCTGGCGGCGTCGAAGTGGAGGTTTTCGTCGAGGGTCACCAGCACGGCCGCCACCGCGTAGCCGTGCCGCGCCAGTCCGCCCAGGGCCGCGGCGGTGTGGGGATCGACGTCGGAGAGAATGGCCAGCACCGTGGCGTCGCGTGGGAGTCGGCTGCGCGTTTCGAGGATCAATTCGTGCATCGCGAGGCCGTCGGTCAATTCGAGCCGCGCAAGCGTCTCCAGGATGCGGGTAAGTTGCTCGGGACCTCGGGCGGTTTCCACGACCACGGGGCGCAGTCGATCGCTCTGTTCGTTCATCGCGACCGATTGCCTTGCGGCGCCTCGCGAGCGGTAGTCGTGCTCCCAGCCCTCCTCGCGAACGCGATCCACGGCGTCGCGACCGTTGGTGACCAAGCCGACCTGCTGGCCCAGTTCGAACAGCGCGTTGGCCAGGGAGGCCGCGGTGGTGATCGCCAATTCCGAAGCGAGCGGTTCGTTCGCGGCGCGATAGCCATCGCGATGGAAGTTCAAGAGCAGGCTCGCGCCGGCGATCGTCGAAGGCTCGTACGTTTTGCTGTGCAGCTTGCCGGTCCGCGCGGTGGCCCGCCAGTGGATGCGGTTCAACGGGTCGCCGTCCTGATAGTATCGCACGCCCGAAATCCGCGTGGGATCCTCGAACAAGCGGTAGGAGAAGCGGACCTCGCCGATGGGGCGCTTGGAGGCGATGTCGTAGCCCAGGAGCGGCACGACGCGCGGGTAGACGAGCACGTAGCTCGGCCGCGCGTTGACGGGGAAACGGCGATGCAGGCCGAACAAGTCGCCGGTCTCAAGCACCGTCGGCCCGATCTGGTAGTAGCCCCGCATCTCGAAGTGCAGTTGGTAATAGAGCGTCTTTTGTCCGCCTGCGGCCAGCATCGCCACGGCGATCCGCTTGCCGCTGACGCGCAATCGCGGCGGGCGCTGCACCACCGGGCCGCGCGGCAGCAGATCCTCGGCCAGCACCCAGGGAATCGGCAGGCGGCCTTGGTTTCGCAGCTTGACAACGACGGCCACGCTATCGCCGATCTCGGCCACGCTCTGGTTGCACTCGCGGGTGGCGGAGACGTTCTCGCCCCAGCGGCGCGCAAGCCAGCGGCTGACCAAGAAGAGCGCGGTCAGCACGTAGAATGTGTAGACCAGGAGCCGCAGCCGCAGGAGTACGACGAACAGCAAGATCGCCACGATCGCCAGGAGCCATCTCATGACGCGGCCGCCACCGTGAGCGCCGGGACGGGGACCGCCGCCAGGATTTCTTCCACGACTTTGGCCGCCGTCATGCGGCGCAATCGGCTCTCGGGCTTGAGAATCAACCGATGCGTCAGCACGGGCGCGGCCATGCGCTTCACGTCGTCCGGCATCACGAAGTTATGCCCCCGCACCGCCGCCAACGCCTGGGACGTGCGGAATAGCGCGAGCGACGCCCGCGGGCTGGCTCCGAGGGCCACGTCGAGGTGTTCGCGCGTGATGCGGACGACCTCCAGGATGTAGTTCCGCACCTTCTCGTCGACGTAAACCTCGCGGATCGCCTGCTGGCATTCGAGGATGTCGGCGGCGGTGACCACGGCCGAGAGCGTTTCGATCGGATGGCGGCGCTGGAGCCGGTCGAGCATTGCCAACTCATCGTCGCGCGAAGGATAGCCCAGGCTCAGGCGAATCAGGAAGCGATCGAGCTGGGCCTCGGGGAGGGGGAAAGTCCCTTCGTGATCGACCGGGTTTTGGGTGGCGATGACCAAGAACGGCTTTTCCAGCTCATAGGTGTGGCCGTCGACGGTGACGCGCCCTTCGGCCATCGCCTCCAGCAATGCGGCTTGGGTCCGCGGCGTGGCGCGGTTGATTTCGTCGGTGAGGACGATCTGCGCGAAGATCGGTCCCGGGCGGAAGGAAAACTCCGCGGTCTTCGGATCGAAGACCGACGCGCCGGTCACATCGGTGGGTAGCAGGTCGGGCGTGCATTGCAGCCGCTTGAAACGGCAGCCGACGCTCGCGGAAATGGCCCGGGCCAGCATCGTCTTGGCCACGCCGGGGACGTCCTCCAGCAAGATGTGCCCGTCGCAGAAATACGACACGAGCGACAGGATGATCTCCTGCCGCTTGCCGATAATGACCTTTTCGACATTGGCGATGATCTTCTTGGCCGTCTGCGGCGCCGGGTTCATGCCGCCCTCCTCCATTCTTCGCTTCGTTTCGCCTGTTCCGCAGCCCTTCATCAATGGCAGATGGCGCGGGCTGTGGCAAGCTGTTTCGTGGGTATTTCCTTCGCCGCCGGTGTACGAATGACTTGCGCTGTCTTAGAATTGACGCATCATGTCCGCTCCCGCCTTGGAAATGCCGTCCCGCGCTAGTTGTTGGAGGCGGCGCCACTTATTGGGGCTGGAAGACCTCTCGGCCGACGAAATCAACGCCGTGCTGGACACGGCCGAGCATTTCAAGCGGCTCACGGCCGATTGCCGGCGGAAGTTGAACGTCCTGGCTGGTCGCACTTGCGCGAACTTGTTTTTCGAGAACTCGACGCGCACCCGGACCAGCTTTTCGCTTGCGGCGCGGCGACTGGGGGCCGATACGATCGATTTTTCCTCGACCGGCTCCAGCGTCTCCAAGGGGGAGACGTTGATCGATACGGCCAAGACGATCGAGGCCATGGGCGTCGACGCCGTCGTGGTGCGGCACCGCACGCCCGGCACGCCGCATTTGCTGGCGCAGACGTTGGCTTGCTCGGTGATCAATGGCGGCGATGGTCCGCACGAGCATCCCACCCAGGGCCTGCTTGATATGCTTACGATCCGCCAGCACCGCGGGAGCCTGGCCGGGCTGACCGTGGGGCTGGTCGGCGATATCGCCCACAGCCGCACCGCCCGGTCGAACATCTGGGGGCTGCAAAAGCTTGGCGCACAGGTGATCGTCTGCGGCCCGTCTACGCTCGTCTCGAAGCGCTGGGAGGAACTTGGCGTCGAAGTCTCGTACAACCTGGATGACGTGATCCCCCGCGTGGACGTGTTGAACCTGTTGCGGATTCAGTTCGAGCGGCTCTCGACGCGGCCGTTTCCTTCGGTGCGAGAGTATGCGCTGCTCTACGCCATGACGCGCGAGCGGTTGGCCCGGGCGAAGGACGACATCCTGATCATGGCCCCTGGGCCAATCAATCGCGGGGTCGAGATCACCCCTGACGTGGCGGACGGCCCCCATTCGGTGATCCTAGAACAGGTCAACAACGGCCTGGCGATCCGCATGGCGGTGCTGTGGCTGTGTTGCGGTCCTGATTCCGCGAACGATGCTCGCTAGCCCTGTGGCCGAATTTCCGAGCGCTGACGACTGGCAGGTGTTTCACGGCGACGCCAACCCCGCCGCCGCCCGCATCTACGTGCGGATGCGGTTGGCCGAATCGGCGGCGTTCGACCGGCTGCGCGGCGAGATCGTGGGGCCATTCAGCCGCTATGCCCGCACCTTGCCGGCGACGACGCGGTTTGAGGCGATGGTTCACGGCCCGAATGTGCTTGCGGAAGCGGCGCTGATCGATCCTTGCTTTTGGACGCCGGAACTCCCTTACTTGTACCGAGTGCGGCTGACGCTTGAAGCGGCTGGCCAGGTGCGGTGGAGCGACGAACGCACGTTCGGCGTCCGCCGGCTGGGGGTGCGGGGGCGGCAGTTTTCCTTGGAAGGTAAGAACTGGGTGTTGCGGGGCGGCCTGGTGGACGACACGACCGATTTCGACTGGGACGGCTGGCGGGAGCAGGAATTGGTCGCGTTTGTGCGAGAGCCGGATGACGCTTTTTGCGCGGAGGCCGATCAGCGGGGAGTACTGGTGGCGGCGACGGTCGCGTCGCCGTGTCACCGCCTGGAAACGCTGCTACTGAGTTGGCAGCGACATCCTTCCGTGGGAATCGTCCTCCTGCCAGCTGAATTAACGGTGCCTGGGGAGCTACTCGGACTGTCCCCCAATACCCTCTTCGTCGCTGAAATGCCTTTCGATCCGACCCCCACGCCCGCCTGGGCCGATGCGGTGCTCTATCAAGGCCCCGCGCTAGAAACGATGTCGCAAGCTCAGGTGCCGCGATTGATCGCGCGAAGGTTGCCCGGGCGAACCTCGCCGAAGAGCATTCGCAGCGCTTGCGACGCGTTGCAAAGTGACTTCGCGTCGGTCGCCCAATTTTCGGGCTATCTCGTCTAGCTCGGCAACGGCGAGATGACGGTCAACGATCCAATGCCCCCCCTGTAGGCTGGGTTCGTGAGCTGGCGCCGGTTGCACCGATCATCCGAAAAATTCTGGTTTTTCTACTTGTAAAGTATGTAATTCTGCTTTACTTTATTTGAGGAGCCATTGAGGGCCCCTGGGACCGATAGGATTGCAGCCTCGATCATCACTTTTCGCTGGGAATGCAGCAATGAAGTACCGCAGCTTGGTTTTGGCCATGGGCCTGGTGGTTTCTCTGGGCGCTTCGGCCCAAGCGGCGGCCATCTTCTCGCCTGGTGATCCGATCGTGGCAATCTGGAACACCACGGCGAGCGGCAACAGCACGGCTTCGACGGCC
>JALHPA010000237.1 GCA_022842745.1 Pirellulales bacterium | reverse complement strand
GGCTGCTCAACACCCTCACCCTCGAAGAAATCGCCGACCTCTTCGCCCACCTCATGCAGCCGCCGCGCACCTCCGTCACCAGCCGCCGCGCCCCCGCGAAGCGATAATTCAAGCGATAACCCAACCGCCAACCGATCGCCGCCCGTACCTCAGGTACAGCGCCCCCGCCGCCGCGCAAATTACGCCTAATGTCCATCCGCCCGGCTCGGGAATCGGGATGGCCACAAAGGCCGTGGGCTTGCCGTCGAAAAACCCCCGCCCCACGATCGCTCCCCCATCGTTGATCGCCGCGGCTTCAATCAGCGTCCAATTCTCGGAATTCTCCGACAGTTCCAGCAAGTCGTGCATCGCTCCGTCGAGATAAACGAACGCCTTGGTGATCAATCCGCCCCCTGGAACCAGCGAATAGGCCCGCCCCACGATCGCTCCGGAACTATTCACGTCCTGGGCCAGGCTCTCTTCTAAACCCAGCGTCCCCAGCAGTTCGAAGTCTCCGTTCTCGCGAAAAATCGCCCCCTGCGGGCCCCCCACGTCGCCATTCTGGTATCCCACGATCGTCCCCTCGTCGTTGACGGCCAGCGCCATCCCCAACGAATTTCGCCCAGGCGGCGAAAGCTCGGTAACGTGCCGATCCCCTTCTCGCGCAAAAGCCGCATGGAACGGCGACAGCAAAAAATACGACGTGCCGACCATCAGCCCCCGATTATTGATCCCGTTGAACCCCGCGACCGCCAGCCGGTGCGGCGGGTCGGTGTTTCCATAATCCACAAAGCCGGTGGCGGCGCTCCACGTAAACGCATTCTGGCCGATCGCACCCTGCGACGACCCGGCCACCACCCCCAGTTCGTTGATATCCGCCGCGAAGCTATCCCCTTCCCCTGTCAGCGTGCCCAAATCCCTCACGCCTCCCTCCGCATCCCACAAAGTCGCATGCACCGCCCCGGAGGCCGTTCGCGAATTCCCCACGATCTGCCCCGCGTCATTGATGCGAAACGCCCGGGAAAACGGCTCGGCGGCGGTCAACTCCGTCAGCAAGCGCGCCCGATCGTTCTTCCACGCCACCGCGTGACCGACTCCGTCCGATCCGACCACGTAACCCGCCACCTCCCCCAATCGATTGATCCCCAGCGCGTGAACCTCCGCCTGGTCAGGCAGGTCCGCCAACCTCTGGAGCTGATACAGGGGCCCGCCGCGACATTCGCCCGTCCCCACGACCAACACCCCCGCGCAGAGAATCACCCACCCCAAAATCAATCCGCGCACACAGAATCGTCTCCAGTCTGGAAAAAAGCGAAACATCGTGAGTACGTCGGCGCGGAAGGAGCGATCGGGAGATGCGGAAACAGTGCGATAAAGAAACAGTGCGATAAAGAAATCGACCGCTGGCACGCCTCCCTGCGGCCTCTATTCTACACTGCGGCCCCCTACCCAGGGGCGTTGCGGTCGGCCGCTTTTTCCCGAAGGCTTTTCAACCCGACCTGCCCGGCAACCGGCGCGAGCGGCCCCAACAGCTCGCAACCCCTGAACCCCTGCCCCTCCACGCCCTACACGCCGGCCTAATCCTTCGCTTCTTCCCCCTTGGACTTCTCCGGCCCAGAATCCTTGACCTCGCTTTTCTCGCCGCTCTTCTCGGCGCTCTTCTCGGCGCTCTTCTCGCCGCTTTTCTCGCCGTTTGACTTTTCGGCGTCCCCCTTCGGTCCCTCCGTCGCACCCTTCGACTCCTCGCCACCACCAGCAGCCGCTGGAGCTTCTTTCTTCTGCTCCTTTTCCTGCGCCTTCTTCGCTGCCAGGTCGGGGTCCTTCTGCTCCGACAGGTCGATCACGTCCTGCAAAATAAACGGCTCGGGAAACTTCTTCCCGGCAAAGTGCAGCGCCTTCTTATACCGCTCGATCTCCTCCACCATCTCGTCCGCCGTCACGCTGTCGCTCCGCAATCGCGGAAACTGATCCAATATCACCCGCCAGTGCCGCCACGCCTTCTCGTACTCCTCAACCGATTTCTCCATCTCCACCTGGTCGTACAGCTTGCCGGCCTTGTAGGTCGCCTCCCGCGCCGCAAGCGCGTCCGGCAACACCTCCGACTGGCACCGCGCCCACCAATAGTCGTAGTTCAACTTCTCCCGCTCGAGATCGATATACTTCACCACCTCCTCCGCCCGGATCAGCGCGTTGGCGACTTCCTTCGCCTCCGCCCGCCGAGACGGTTCCACCCGCTCCGCCACCTCGTCCCACTCCACCTCGGTCAGGTAACTGCTCTGGGCATACAGCTCCCGCTGCTCCAAATTCCGATCGTCCGCCGCCGTCTCGTGCGCTCGCCGCTGCGCCGGCGTCAGCGTCGCTAGCTTCTCCTGGTAAATCTTCTGCTTCACCCCCGGCGCAATCGCTTCCAGCTTCTTCGCCAGCGTCGCTGCCTTCGCCTGCTCCGCCTCATAATCCCCCAGCCGAATCCGCTCCCGGATCGAAGACTGCATTGGCCGCTGCGAAAACGCCAGCATGTCCCCCTTGGCCACCTCCCACGCCCGCCGCGCCGTCTCCCCAAACGTGCCGTCGATCTCCAGGTTTTCCGCGTAGTTGATCTGCGACTTCGCCGCCTCCGAATAAAAAATCATCGGCGACGTCTTCAAAAAATTCCCCTTCCCCTCCTGCTCGTCCGCCAGCGTGTGCGATTCCGCGAATTTCTCCTTCCCCACCAGCCAGTTGTCCCGCGCCTCCAGCGGCCGGTCCGGCCGATCCGTGGCATGCCACTTCGCGTCCTGCCGGAACAGCACCCGGAACAAATCGTGCTCGTCCGCCCGCCCGATCTTCTGCGCGATGTACCACCCCAGCCGGTTCAGCAGCCGCGGCTCCGTGGCGTTCTTCTCCTGCCCCTCCTTGAGAAAATCGATCCCCTTCATGATGTAGTAATACTTGTCGTGGTAGTCGTCGAACTCGGCCGAAATGTTGTACGACAAGTTGTGCGCCTGAAAATCCCACACCCGGAAAAAGTTCGGCTGCAGCTTCACGATCTGCTCCAGCGTCGCCCCCAAGTTGACGTAATCCTCCTTCTTCTTGTACTCGTCCGCCTTGTGCCACAGCGCCTGCACCGCGATCGCCCCCATCCCCATCGTCGCCAGCTTGATCGTCGCGCTCGTCGGATCGATGTCCCCCAGCTCCGCCTGGCTCAGCTTGTGCTCCCGCCGCATCCGCGACAACAACCCCCCCGGCGCCTCCAAGGTCGCCGGCTGGCTCAACAGCGCCAACGGAATCAACAACGCCACGATCAGCGCCCCATAAATCACCCGGTGCACGAACGTCCGGTTCTCGCTCATTTCCCCACCTCTCGCGTCCGCATAAACAAAAATCCCGCGAAGAACGCCGCCAACAAATATCCCGCCACCATCGTCCCCTGCTGCATCCACAAATCGCTCGGCACGTCAAACCCGCTCGCTACCCACGTGATGTTGTCGAACTGACTGAAATCCGGAATCAGCCGCGACACCCCTCGCAGCAACACCATCATCGCCTGGTCCGCCATCTGTGCGATCCGGATCCCCGCCGAATCCTCCAAATCGGTCATCACCCCGCTCTGCCGACCCAGCCGGATCGCCGCCTCGATCGGCCCCCCCCCTAGCTTGTTCTTGATGTCCGGCTCCAGCACCGACGACGTCAGCTCCCGAATAAACTCCGAGAACAATCCCAAGATCGATATCCCCAGCGTCGTCAGCATCGCCACCGGTCCGCTCAAAAACGTGCTCAGCATTACCCCATAGCCGATCACCAGCAGCATCTGGTACCAAATGCCCAAAAACCCCTTGAAGAAGTTCACCGCGAACGGCGCGTCCGCCGCCCGCAAATACAAGTCCGCCTGCGCCGCCCCGAAATACTGCCCCGAGTCGTTGCACTGCAGCCAAATCTCTACCCGCCCCTCCGGCGTCACCAAATCCTTGAACAAGTCCAACTGCCGCCGCCCCGAACCCTCCAGCGTCCGTGGCAGAAAATCGCTGTCCACCCGAAATTCCTTCGCCGTAAACGGAAACGCGATCGTCCGCGTCTGCGTATCCGGATTCTTCACGAACATCGTCCCCCGCACCCCCCGATCCATGATCCCCTTGTGCGTCCGAAAAATCCGGATCGTCCGCTCCACCGGCAACCCGTTCGGAAAACGCTCCGCCGTCACGTTCTCAAACGTCCACTTCACCGCGGCAGGGGTGTTCCCCTCCACAAATCGCCGATAGCCCCACTCCTTGCCGACACTGATCCCCTTCCCCGGCTGCCCGTCCCGGTCGTAATACGTCAACACCCCCATCATCGGCACCCGCGCCACCTCCAAATCCTCCCGCGGGCCGATCGCATAAGTCGTGTTTCCCTGCTCGTCCGTCTGCACCTCCATCGAATGCCGATGACTGCTCTCGCTTGCATACTCCGTGAAGTGCAGCTCCTCCTTGGACCGCTTCGGATCCACCACAAACTCGTGCCGGTGGTCGAGATCCTCCGTCGTCACCCCCCGCCCCGTCTTCGCGTCCACCGCGCCCGCCACGTCGTGGCTATGCCGCAGCGATCGCACCACAAACACATAACTCGCCAGCCCCATCAATGCCAAAATCACCGACCCCACGATCGCAAATCCCAGCATCCGCCCCAGCACGATCTCCCCCGCCCGCACCGGCTTCGTCACCACCGTGTAGATGATCCGGTTCTTAATCTCCGTCGGTAGGCTGAACGTGCTCAAAAACAGCGACAGCAACAGCACCAGATAAGACGTCCACGTCAGCACGAAGCTCAGGTACAGCTTCGCCGGATTCGGGCTTTGCGGATCCAGAAACCACCCGGCAAATAACAATATCACCGCAAACACCACGAACGACGCCCACACCCGCCGCCGTAGCGATTCCTTCACCGCCAGCCGTGCCAAGGCCCACACCCGCCGCGGCGAGATCCCAAACAAATCCCTCACCGCCGCCAGCAGCACGCGGTACGTCATGTCGCCCGCCGCCAACGGCCCGTGCCGCACCGCCGCAATCAAATACCCCAGCACCAGCACCGCCAGCGCCACGATCCCCGCCGTCGTCAAATACGTATACAGCGCCCCACCAATCCCCCGCGCGGAGTCCCCCTCCAGCAGCCACTGCAAGTACGGAAGAATGGGATTTTCAACAACCATAAGCCCAGGCAACTCCGCCGAAGTGTACCGTTCGTCGAGCGTCAAACGCTCGCTCGTCCCATTCCTCAATCAGCCCGTTCCCCCGCCGCTTTCCGGCCCTAACCACCCGTCTTGTTTCCTGCGGCGCCTCCGCCGTCGTCCCGCGCCCGCCGCCCCGGCCGCGCCTCGCTGTCCCGCACGATCGACAGGAACAGCTCCTCCAATGTCGTCGTCGGATTGTCCATCGAGACCAGCTTCCCTTGGTGCCGCTCGATCACCGCTTGCAACTCGGCCTTCGCCTCCTCGCTCAATCCAGACGCCCTCACCTGCGTCACATCCCGCACCTTCAACAGCGCGTCGACCCGTCCCAATTCCCGCAGTTCCCCCTGGTGCAAAATCGCAATCCGGTCGCACACGTCCTGTACGTCCGCCAACAGGTGGCTGCTCATCAGCACCGTCTTCCCCTGCGACTTCAGCTTCAAGATCAAATCCTTCATCCACCGGGTCCCCAAGGGATCGAGCCCGCTCGTCGGTTCATCGAGCAAGATCAGCTCT
>JALHPA010000236.1 GCA_022842745.1 Pirellulales bacterium | reverse complement strand
CGGGAGGTGCAAATACGACGCCAACTCAGGTCAGGGCGTCGAGTTCGCTCTGGCGGAGGCAGAGGCGGCGGATGGACGTGGCTTTGCCGGTCGCCGGATCGACGTCGACGATGGAACCATTGAGACGGACGTCGCCGGAGGCGACCTCGAAGTGGGTGGGGCTGAAGGTGAGGGTGGTTTGCAGGACGCAGTCGATGCGGCGGCCGAGAATGCTCTCGTGGGGGCCGGTCATGCCGACGTCGCACTGGAAGGCGGCGCCGCCGGGGAGGATGTCTTCATCGGCGGTGGGGACGTGGGTGTGGGTGCCGAGGACGGCCGAGACGCGGCCATCCAGGTAGCGCCCCATCAGTTGTTTGTCGCTGGTGGCTTCGGCATGGAAGTCGACGACGATGGTTTTGATTTCGGGGGGGAGGGACGCGAGGACGCGGTCGGCGGTTTTCCAGGGGCAATCGACGGGGCGCATGAAGACCCGGCCCAAGAGGCTGAGGACGGCGACCCGTTCGCCGCCGCGGGCGGCGACGATGGCCACGTCTTTGCCGGGGGCCTCGGCGGGAAAGTTGGCGGGTTTGACGATGTTGGACTCGGATTGCAGGATGCCGTTGATTTCCGCGCGGCGGTAGATGTGATCGCCGAGGGTAATGCAATTGACGCCGGCGGCGAGCAGTTCGCGGTAGATGGCGGGGGTGAGTCCCGAGCCGCCGGCGGCATTTTCGGCATTGGCGATGACCAGATCGAGCCGTTCGCGCTCGATGAGCGGACGGAGGGCGCGGACGACGATCTGCCGCCCCGGTTTGCCGACAATATCGCCAATGAGCAGGATTCTCACGACCGATTCCCTTGGAGGATCCGCCTAACGGGCCATTTCCGTGATGCGGGTTTCGCGGAGGACGGTGACTTTGATTTCGCCGGGGTAGGTCAACTGTTCCTCGAAAGCGGTGGCGATGTCGCGGCAGATTTTGGCGGCCGAGGTATCGGTGGTGTCGCGGGCGCTGGCGATTACGCGGACCTCGCGTCCTGCCTGGATGGCAAAGGCCTGATCGACTCCGGGGAAGCCGCGAGCGATGGCTTCGAGATCTTCCATACGCTTGATGTAGCGCTCGAGCGACTCGCGGCGGGCGCCGGGGCGGGAGGCGCTGCAGGCGTCGGCCGCGGCAACGATGACCGTGTAGGGGTGGTCGATGCGAATGTCGTCATGGTGGCCGAGGGCGGCGTGGACCACTTCCGGGCCTTCGCCGTTGCGTTTGAGGAGTTCGGCGCCGATCTTGGGATGGCCTCCCTCGGCTTCGTGGTCGGCGGCCTTGCCGATGTCGTGGAGCAGTCCGCAGCGCCTAGCGAGGTCGCCGTCGAGGCCGATTTCCTCGGCGATCATGCCTGCCAGAAAGGCGACTTCGATCGAGTGGCGGAGGACGTTCTGGCTGTAGCTGGTACGGAAGCGGAGTCGTCCGAGGAGGTGGAGGATTTTGGGGTTGAGGCGCATGACTTCGGCTTCCTGGGCCGCTTGTTCGCCGTATTTGTTGATGTGGGTTTCCATCTCCTTCATGGTTTCGGCGACGAGTTCCTCGATGCGGGTGGGATGGATGCGGCCGTCGGCGATGAGCTTGTTTAGGGACATGCGGGCGACTTCGCGGCGGACGGGATCGAAGCCGCTGACGATGACCACTCCGGGGGTGTCGTCGATGATGACATCGACGCCGGTGGCTTTTTCGAAGGCCCGGATATTGCGGCCCTCGCGGCCGATGATGCGGCCTTTCATTTCGTCGTTGGGGATATCGACGGTGCTGGTGGTGGTTTCGGCGGTGTGGGCGGCGGCGTAGCGCTGGATGCAGGTGAGGAGCATGTCGCGGGCTTTGGCGTCGCAGATTTCGGCCATCTTCCGCTCGAACTTTTGGATCATCGAGCCTTGCTCGTTTTGGAGCTCGATATCGAGCATGTCGAGCAGTTTGCGGGTGGCTTCCTCGCGGGAGAGGCCGCTGAGCTGGTGGAGGGTTTGCCGCTGGTTTTCGAGGAGTTTGGCCAGTTCCTCGTTGCGGCGATTCATGTCCTCGATTTTTTCGGTGAGCTTGCGCTGGTTGCCCTCGACCATTTTTTCTTGCTTGCGGAGCTGTTCGGCCTGCTGCTCGACGGCGTCGTGTCGCTTGTCGAGGAGCCGTTCGCGTTCGTGGAGCTCGTGGCGGATTTTGCTGAGCTCGCGTTCGCCTTCGGCTTTTTGCTGGATGGCCCTTTCCTTGGCCTGAAGTTCGGCTTCCTTGACGAGGGTGGCGCTTTCGCGCTCGGCCTTTTCGATGATGGTGCGGGCTTCCGACTCGGCGTCCCGCCGCCGCAGGCGGTCGAGGAATTTGATCAGAATCGCCCCTAACCCGGCGGAGACCGCGGCCGTAATGACCACGGTGAGAATTTCATTGACAGTCACGAATCACTTCCCTTCCGATTGGCAGATGAGCGGGGTCCGCGGAAGGGCGGCACGGCCGTTGGACCCGCCGGCTCGAAGGAGCGGGCGCGGTCCACGGGGACGCGCACAACGATTCGGCTCGTTCGATCAACGAACCGGCGCCAAGACAGTTGGCTCGCGCGAGCCAGGCCGTAAGAGGGAGCAACCGGAGACCGCCGGGGGCCTCCAGCCAACGGGTTTTATCGACGAAAGAGAGTTCCAGGCCGAAAATCCGCGCATTCATCCGCCCATTTGGCGGAGGTCGTGCGGAAGGGGGGCACAACATGGAGACCGCAAGGGCGGACACCGCATGTGCCGACTCCGCTTTGGAACGCGCTTCGCCCCTGCCCTGGGGGCCTGGCACAACTGCTCTCGATCGGGACCGCTGTCATCCAACACCGACCCTGGAACAGGATCCAGGGGGCGGACGCGGGCGGAAGGCCGTGGAGGCTTTCGAGCACGCGCGAGGCCGCCAACGCTTGCCGCTGCCTGCCGGGCGGCGTCCAGCCGAACAGCAGGTTCCAGATGAAAAGGAGCCAGTTCATCGAGACGGGGCTTGCGTGGGTTGGGTTGCTACTGCCAAATACGTACTGAGACGCTGCCAACTGTCCAAGGCGGGGTAGCCGAACCGCTTCGCCGCGGACACACGTGGTAAACTCGTAGCGCGAAAGAGGAGACCGGCGACGATCCCGAACGGGCCGCCGTTCGACGCTCCTCAACTCATAGAATGTTAACAAACCGGGACGGAACTTCAATCCGAAAACGATTTCGCGGGTTGCTGGACGGGACGCAGATGGGCGCTGTCGAGGGAGCGAATCGCGGGTTTTTGGCGTATCTGGTCCCGGCGCCGGGGAGAATTCGGGGGCGGTTTCGGAAGCCATGACGCATCGACTGGAGAGCCGATTGGAGGGGTCGTGGCCGGTCGCCGCGTGGCAGGATCTCCATATATTGGTGGCGGTATCGGGGGGACCGGATAGCGTCGGTTTGCTGCGGGCGATGGCAGCCAATAAGAGGCGGGGGGGTGGGATGGGCCGATTGGTGGTGGGGCATTTTGACCACCGGCTGCGCAGGGAGTCGGCGGAGGAGGCGAGGTTTGTGGCGGATTTGGCCGCCGAATTGGGTCTGACCGCCGAGGTGGGGATCGCGGAGCGTCCGACGGAGAGCCGCGGCGACGGAATGGAGGCGGCGGCGCGGGAAGCGCGATACCGGTTCTTGCTGGCGGCGGCCCGACGGCAGGGGGCGCGGATCGTGGCGACGGCGCACACCCAGGACGACCAGGTGGAGACGATTCTGTTGCGGATTTTGCGGGGGACGGGGATATCGGGTTTGCGAGGGATTCCCCGAGTGCGGGAGCTGGACGAGCAAACGCAAGTTCTGCGGCCATGGCTGGAGGTGGAGCGATTGGAGGTTTTGGAATACTTGGAGGCGATCGGGCAAGCGTTTCGGGTGGACGGATCGAATGAGGACCGGGGGGCAGCGCGCAACCGGATTCGCCACGAACTATTGCCGCGGCTGCGGAGGGAGTACAACGGCCAGGTGGACGGGGCGCTATTGCGGCTGGCCAAATTGGCGGCGGAGGAACAGGATTGCGTGGCCCACGGGGTGGAACGGTTGAAAGAGCGGAGGGTGGTGGTGGAAAACCGGCCTGGCGAGACGCTGGTATTGGATTGCACGTTGCTCCAAGGGGAGCATCCGCACCTGGTGGGTACGCTGTTGCGGGAGCTGTGGGAAGAGCAGGGATGGCCGCAGCAGGGGATGGGATATGAGGAGTGGGGGGCGCTGGCCATGCTGGCCGACCATCCGGGGAGAGCGGGCAGAGCCAACAGAGCGGGTCACCGCGAGCGGGCGCGGGAGACCGGACGCGAACGGTCGGAAATCCGGGAATTTCCGGGGGGCGTACGGGCTTGCCGGAGCGGAGGGCGGCTGACGCTGCAGAGGCATGCGCCGAAGCGCTCCGATCCGTCTCGAGTGGACGGATAGGAAAGCGGAGGGTGACGGAGGTCGGGCTTTGCCGATCGCCTATTTTCCCAGGGCAGTCATGGCGCCGTAGGCTGCGCCGCCGGCGACGCCAGCGACGAGCGCGCCGAGGGCCAGGTTGAGCCAACTGAAGTCAGGACCCCAGTTGAAAAAGAATTGGAAGGCAATCAAGACTATGTTGAAGACCACGACGGCGGTCATCACGCGGTTTTTCTGAGCGTCGTCCATAGGTATCGGGTCGGTGGCGAAGGTCGGCAACGCAAGCTGATGTTCGTCCGGCTGGGCGCGATTCTAAATGTCTGGCAGGACTGAGTAAAGGATGTGGGGCGTCTATTCGCGCGAGGTTCCGCGCGGCGCGAATCGGCATTATGGGACCCGAAAGGACGAGTACTCCGGCGCACGAGAGGCCGAGACGGCGCTGAGACGGCGCGGGGCGCGTTGAGAGATGGGCGGGCGGGCCTTACAATGCATGGTCGTTGTGAAATTGGCGGCGTTGTGCCGCGCCGGAGCGCGCCTTTTCGGTAGCTACATGAGCGAACTTCATCACGAGTGCGGTCTGGCTGCGATTTATCATCTGCCGGGGGAGACCAGCCCGCTGTGCCCCGAAGGGGGACCGAACGAGGTATCGCGGTTGATGCCGCGGATGCTTCTGGACGTACAGAACCGAGGGCAACTTTCGGCGGGGATGACGACGTTCAACGGCGAGCGGAACCAGCGACTGGGGACGTACAAGGAGTTGGGCGGGGTGAGCGAAGTGTTTCGCATGAGCCACCGGGGGAAGTTCGAGAGCCTGATGAAGGAATACGCCGGGAACGCGGCGATCGGACACACTCGTTACGCGACGTGCGGGGCCGACGACCGGGGTTACGCCCAGCCGTTCGAGCGGTACCACTTGCAGAAGCACAAGTGGTTCAGCTTCGCGTTCAATGGGCAGTTGGCGAATTATGCGGAACTGCGGGACCGGCTGCTGGCGGACGACGACAATCATCTGGCGCGCGACAACGACACCGAGATCATCATGCACCGGATCAGCCACGAGCTATCCGGTGACAACCGGCCGGCTTTGATCGACGTGTTCCGGCGAATCAGCAAGGACTTCGACGGGGCGTACAACATCATTTTTCTCAATGCGCTTGGAGAGATGGTGGCAGCGCGGGATCCTTTGGGCTTGCGGCCGCTGTGCTACGCGAAGGAGGGGCCGCTATTCGCGGCGGCGAGCGAGAGCGTGGCCTTGTTGAATCTGGGCTTTCGGACGGAGAGCATCAAATCGCTGGCGCCCGGCTACGCGGTGACGATCGT
>JALHPA010000235.1 GCA_022842745.1 Pirellulales bacterium | reverse complement strand
GCAAACCACCCTCACCTTCAGCCCCACCCACTTCGAGGTCGCCTCCGGCGACGTCCGGCTCAACGGTTCCATCGTCGACGTCGATCCGGCGACCGGCAAAGCCACGTCCATCCGCCGCCTCTGCCTCCGCCAGAGCGAACTCGACGCCCTGACCTGAGTTGGCGTCGTATTTGCACCTCCCGCCTCGAACGTCCGCCGCCAAAACAGGGAGTAGCCCATGCCCAAGGTCGTAATCGTTGGTGGCGGGTTCGTCGGCTTGAACGCCGCCAAGGGACTGGGAAACGTCTCCAATCTAGAAGTCACTCTGGTCGACCGCGCCAACCATCACCTCTTCCAGCCCCTCCTCTACCAGGTCGCCATGGCCGGCCTCAGCCCGGCCGAAATCGCCGCCCCCATCCGCAGCCTCCTCGCCCGCTATCGCAACATTCGCGTCCTCTGGGGCGAAGTCCAATCCGTTGACTTGGCCGGACGTCGCGTCATCGCCGACTTTGGCGAGTTGACCTACGACTATCTGATCCTCGCCTGCGGCGCGCGCCACGCCTACTTCGGCCACGACGACTGGGAAGAATTCGCCCCCGGCCTCAAAAACCTCGAACAAGCCACAGAAATTCGCCGCCGCGTCCTCACCGCCTACGAGGAAGCCGAACGCACCAAAGACCCCGCCCATCGCAAACGCTACCTGACCTTTGTCGTCGTCGGCGGAGGGCCTACCGGCGTCGAATTGGCCGGCGCCATCGGTGAAATGAGCCGCTTCACCCTCGCCAAGGACTTCCGCCACATCGACGCCGCGCAGGCACGCGTCGTCCTGCTCGAAGCCGGCCCCCGCATTCTCCCCACGTTCGACGAACAGCTTGCGGCCCGCGCCGTCCGCGACCTCGAGCATCTGGGAGTCCAGGTCTGGACCCAAAGCGCCGTCACAAAAATCGACGCCCACGGCGTCGAAATCGGCGCGGAACGCCTCGCCGCGGCCACCGTCCTTTGGGCCGCCGGCGTGACCGCCTCACCGCTCGGCAAACAGGCCGGCTTGGAAGTCGACCGCCAAGGCCGGGTGATCGTCGAACCCGACCTCAGCATTCCCGGCCGACTCAACGTATTCGTCGCCGGAGACCAGGCCCTCTTCACCCATCAAACCGGCCAGCCCCTCCCCGGCACCGCCCCCGTCGCCATGCAGCAGGGCCGCTATCTGGCCCGCCTCATCCGTCGCGAACTAGCGGGCAAACCCCGCGTCCCCTTTCGCTTCGCCGACAAAGGGCAAATGGCCACCATCGGCCGCAGCCGCGCTGTCCTCGAAATCGGCAAGCTGAAGCTATCCGGCTTCGTCGCCTGGCTGGTCTGGTTGGTAGTCCACATCTACTACCTCACCGGCTTCAAGAACCGGCTGCTCGTCGTGATGCAATGGGCCTGGTCCTACCTCTCCTTCCGCCGCGGCGCCCGGCTCATCGTCTCGAAAGAATGGCGCCTACCGGGGCCTGCTTCCCCCACCGCAACCCAGCCCGCCGCCGGCTGGTCCTCCCCCGAGCCCATCTCGACTCAGGCCAAACCCTGATCCGCCGCTCAATGCTCCGAGCCCGCCCCCTGCACCGACTGCCGCAAGTCCGATATCCGTTCCATCAGCACGTCCACTTGGCGTTCGAGGGACTGCCGCGCTTTGCGCACCTGCTCCTTGATTTTTTCGCTGGAGTTCTTGATCGTTTCGGACCACTTGTCGATCTCCTCCAGCGAGTCCGATTTCTTCTGAATCTCCAAAATCGCCGCGTCGATCGCCGAAAAGTCCGCCGCCTGGGCCGCGCTCTGCGTCCCCGCCCGCACGCATAGCGCCCGCGCCAATTCCAGCCCGCTCTGCAGGTACAGGTCGCTCGCCGCGTCCTCCGGATCCCAAATCACAAATACGTCCCCCCCGTACCGCGCGAACGGTTCCAGTCCCGTTGGCGCCGTCTTTTCGGAAAACACGAACAGGCCGATCGGCGCCGCCCGGTTCTCCCGCGCCTTCTCGATCTCCTTCCGCGCGTCGGCCAGCGTATAGCCGGCCTCCTGCTTCGCCTCGACCACGATCGTTGCCCCTGCCGCCGCGCACTCCGGTCCCAGCGAAATCAAAAAGTCCCCCACCTTGCAGTTTTTTATCAGCCCAGTGAAATTCCCGGTCCGCTCGTACATGTCCCCCCGCTGCTGCGACCTTCGCTGCAAGTACTCCCCCACCGCGTCCTCGAACACCAACCCATGCTGCGTCGATCGCGCCGCCTCCTCCCGCCGCGCGGCCATCTGCGCCAGCGCGATCTTCACCTCCTCCTGAAAATCGTGGCTCGTCCGCCCATGCGCTTCGAGAATCCCCAACATCTCCTTCTTCAACCGGGCCAAAGCCGAGGTGTCGTCATCCAGCGTCAGGTGCGAGTGGATCGCCGAATTCGTCTTCTCCAGCATCTTTTGCAGCCGCGAAAACGCCGACTGCTCGTTATCCAGCGAAAACTCCCGGCTGATCGTCTGTTGCGCGTGGGTCACGTTTCGCACCAGCCGGCTCAACGCCGAATTTTCCTCGTTCAGCGAAAACTCCTTCACCACCAGGTTGATCTGCTCGCTCAACTGCCCGTTCAGTTTCCCGTGGCTGGCCGTCAGCTCCTGCACCAGCCGCGACAGCGCCCCCTGCTTGTTGTCCAGCGAAAATTCTCCCAGCACCCGGTCCCGCTGGCTCGCCAACTGCCCCTCCACCGTGTCCCGTAGCGCCTTGAGCAACCCCCGCGATTCGTCCGGCCCCAACAGCTTCATCAGCGGGCTTTGATCCCCGAAATGCGCGACCAGCGTCTTGCACAACTCCGAATCCGTCCCCCCAATCTGCCGTCGCAGCACCTGCTCCAACTCCCCATCCTGCTTCACCAGCCGCTCCACCCGCTCGGCAAACCGCCCCCCCTGCGGATCGAAATACTCCTTCAACGACGACGCCAATTGCTGCTGCACCTGTTGCGCGTGATTGTGCAATTGCCCCGCCAGCGTGCTCAGCATCTGCCGCGACTCCCGCTGAATCAGGTCGGCGTCCAACTGCCCCCGCGCCTGCCGCAATGCCAACACCCCAATCCGCAATGCTTGCAGCGCCAGCTCGCTCCGGCATCGCCCGGCCGGCCGCGTCCACAGCTCCGCCAACGTGTCGCGATCCGTCACCGTCAATTCCAGCGTCAGCTCCTCGGGCAGCGGTTCCCCCACCCCCCCCCTCCCTTCCTCGACCGCATCGCTGGACGGAAACGCCAATAGCTTCGCCATGTTAATGCTCCCAAAGACTCGCATCCCGTTTGTGTACGGCAGTTCATGCTCAGTATGCCTCTCCGCCCCGCGTTCCACAACCACGATGCGCCCCCTCCCCAAACCCCGCCCCTTGCCAGCTTGAAACCCAGCCAATCCAGCCACGCGAGCCAATCCCCTCCATCAAAACGTGCCGGTACAGCGACTTGCAAGAATTGCACCCGCTACAAACCGCCCTTGTCTGCCAGCCACCCTTCCGATACCTTCCCCCTCTCGTCTAACGGGTTCCATTTACCGCTTGCATCCCCGGCCGGAGACACGGATGTCTGCCGTCGCTGCACCTCGCGCCGCGCCTGCGCTTTCTCGCCCCCAGGACCTCATCCTGCCGGTGGGAATTATCGCCAGCGTGCTCGTGATCCTGGTGCCCATGCCGCCGGCGCTGATGGACATCATGCTCTCCTGCAACATCGCGGTTGCAGTCATCATCCTCCTCACCACGATCTACGTCCGTACCCCGCTTGAGTTTAGCGTCTTCCCCTCCCTCCTCCTGGCCACCACCCTGGCCCGGCTGGTCCTCAACGTCGCCACCACCCGCCTCGTCCTCACCAAGGCTCCCGCCGAAGGCGCCGCCGCCGCCGGACACGTCGTCAAGGAATTCGGGGAATTCGTCGCCGGCAACCAATTGGTCGTCGGCATCATCATCTTTGTCATCATTGTCATCATCCAGTTCATCGTCATCACCAAAGGCGCCACCCGCATCAGCGAAGTCGCCGCCCGCTTCGCCTTGGACGGCATGCCCGGCCGCCAAATGGCCATCGACGCCGACCTCAACGCCGGCACCATCGACGAAGCCGAAGCCCAACGCCGCCGCCAGGAAATCACCCGCCAGGCAGACTTCTTCGGCGCCATGGATGGTGCCAGCAAGTTCGTCCGTGGAGACGCCATCGCCGGCATCCTGATCACCATCATCAACATCCTCGGCGGCCTGGTCATCGGCATGGTCGAGGGGGGCATGTCCTTCTCCCAAGCACTCCACGTCTTCACCAAGCTCACCATCGGGGACGGCCTGGTCAGCCAGGTTCCGGCCTTCCTGATCTCCCTTGCGGCCGGTTTGCTGGTCACCCGCAGCAGCTACGATGTCAACCTTCCCCGCGAACTCATCACCCAACTATTCAGCCGCCCGCAAGCCCTCACCGTGACCGGCGCCTTCCTCGGCCTGCTGGTCTTCACGAACCTCCCTGCGATTCCCTTGCTGACGATCGGCTCCGGGTGCTTTGGCATGGCCTTGTTGATGCGCCGCACCAAACAGCGTGAATCCGCGGCCGCCGTCACCCAGGCCAAGACCGAAGCGGCCAAACCGCCGGAAGAGCGCATCGAGGATTACCTCACCACCGATCCCATGGAGATCGAGCTGGGCGTGGGATTGATTCGCCTTGCCGATCCCCGCCGCGGTGGCGACCTGCTCGAGCGCGTCCAGCGCGTCCGGCAAAACGTCGCCGCCGAAATCGGCATCATCATGCCCAAAGTCCGCATCCGCGATAACGTCCGCCTGGAACAAAACCAATACCGCATCAAAGTCGCCGACATGCCCGTCGCCGAAGCGACCCTCGAGCCAGCCAAGCTGTTGGCGATGGATTCCGGCCTCGCGACCGGAAAAATCCAGGGCCTCGATACCCGCGAACCCGCCTTCGGCGCCCCCGCGGTCTGGATCGACTCCGCCCAGCGCGGCCAGGCGGAGATGTACGGCTACACCGTGATCGAACCGGCCAGCGTCCTCGCCACCCATCTCACCGAAACCGTCCGCAAGCACGCCGACGAAATCCTCACCCGCGACGCCGCCAAGCACCTAATCGACGAACTGAAGCAAACCCAGCCGGCCACCGTCGACGAGCTCATCCCCGGTCAAATGAAACTCGCCGAGGTCCAGCGCATCCTGCAGATGCTCCTCCGCGAACAAGTCGCGATCCGCCAGTTGGGTCCCATCCTCGAGACCCTCGGAGATTGCGCCGGCCGCACCAAGGATCCGGTCCTGCTTACCGAGTACGTCCGCCATCGCCTCGCCCGCTCGATCTGCACCCGCTACCGCGACAAGCAGAACCGGCTGCACGTCGTCACCCTCGACCCGGCGATCGAAGACCGCATCAAGGCCGGCATCGAGCACGGCGAGCGCGGGCTGTTCATCCGCATGTCCCCGGCCTCGATCGACGCCACCTGCAAGCAAATCGGCAAGGAAATCGACAAGCTCACGCGCAAGAATCGCCCCCCCATCCTGCTCGTCAGCCCCCAAATCCGCGCCGGGCTCAAGCAACTCACCGCTTCCCACCTGCCGCGCTTGATCGTCCTTAGCTTCAACGAAATCACCCGCGACACGAACATCGAATCGGTCGGCGTCGTCCACGAAGTCAAATAACGAACCCCCGGCGGCCCCGGTCGGTCTCGCCGGAACCGCCCCCCCCCACCCTTGGCCCCGCCCCCCCTGAAGCCCCG
>JALHPA010000234.1 GCA_022842745.1 Pirellulales bacterium | reverse complement strand
CTGTGCTCACTTTGAACAGGTTTTCGATGTACTCATCGCGAAACCGCTCGAAAAACGCGCTCATGTAAAGCCACGGCATCGAGTGGCCATGCAATTTGTACACCATGAGAACCAACAGCGAACGCCCCACGCGCCCATTTCCGTCGCTGAACGGGTGGATCGCTTCAAACTGGTAGTGAACGATAAAACTGCGCACGAGCGGATCGATTCGCTTGTCGTCCGCGTTGATGTACCGTTCCAGATTCGCCATTAGGCGGTCGACTTCGTTTGACGGAGGGGGCATGAACCGTCCACTGGCGCCGATCTGGACTTGCCATTTGCGGTATTCCCCGGGGTTCTTGTCCCGCCCGCGTACCCCTTGCAGCAGAATGCCGTGCATCTCCCGCACGATTCGGTTGCAAATCGGCAATTCCCTCAGCCGCTCGCATCCATGCAGCATAGCTTGGCCACAGTTAAATACCTCAAACCGGTCGAGCGCCTGTTCGTCCGGCTGCGTGGGCTCCCTCGGATCAAGTTGGAATAGCAGAAGCTGCTCCGGTGTTACGTAAGTCCCCTCGATTCTCGATGACGCGATCGCCTCGCGCCCTTGCAGTGGAATCTGCAAAAGCTTGGGATCAGGCAACGTTTGGCCAATTCCATTCAGGGTGCCCAACGCTTCTTTGGCCTCTGCCAACAGCGGCCACAAGGAAACGTCGAACTCCCAACTGCTCGGCAACTCCTCCGGCACGAACGCCCATTCCTGTCCAGCCTGTGTTATCCGCACCAGCTTGCCAGGGGAATTCGCGGTAAACTTCGTGCGATCCATAAATTGCAATCGGTTTTAATCTCGCCACACAACTTAAAATTCCAGGCCGGTTTTTTTAATTCTACCGACCGACATTAAAATCGCACCCCATTTTTCTTAATCTAGCGCCGCCGTCAGTTCGGTTGCCTGGGTTCACGGGGCCGGCTGCGGTCATTCCGTCACGACAATGGCCTGAGGAGTAACGTGCGGATCTCAAATCGCCTCGATTAGAGACATGGATCGGACTTGGTTTTCGGCCCCCGGCTCACTCTTCGCTGGTGGCCTAATTCAACCCCCGGCCTCCTTCGCGTTTCATCCTCCGGCCTGCCCCCTCGTCAAAAAAGTCACAACCCTCCTGACGAACCCTTGATTTACCCCCTGCGTATCCGTGGATAGGCGCTTTTTTCAGCGGTCTAATTCTCCCACGCGGTTCAGCGGGGAAATCTAAGGAATCTAGGAGGAACGAGTTATGGCAGTAAGCAAACCGAGAACGGCCTTTGCCGTCGCAACCGCCGTCGCCCTGTGCGGGGGATTAGCCCTGGGTCTTAATTCCTGGCAATCCGAAGTCACCGGACAAGAGCGGGTTGCCGCCGGGCCCCGCGTCAGCGATGAGGCGGCCAAGCCCGCCGTGGAACATGCGAAGTCCCTCTCCACGGCCTTCCGGCATGCTGCTGGGCATGCCACCCCGTCGGTCGTAAAGATCAACGCCCACACCAACTCCCGCCCCGTGCGGAAGTTGCTCCGCCGCGGCGGCGCAGAGAATCCTTTCAAAGGCACGCCCTTCGAGGAGATGATTCCCCGGCTTGAAGGTCTCGAAGGCTTCGAAGGCCGCATTCCCCAACGCGACGGCGTCGGCTCTGGCGTGATTGTCGATCCCGCTGGCGTCGTCCTCACCAACAACCACGTCGTCGAAGGCGCCGACATGGTTACCGTCCGTCTCAGCGACGGCCGCGAGTTTCGGGCTACCGACATCAAGACCGATCCGAGTAGCGATCTGGCCGTCATCCGTCTGAAGGACGCCAAGGATCTCCCCGCGGCTAAGCTCGGCGATTCCGACGCCCTCGAAATCGGCGACTGGGTCATCGCCATCGGCAACCCCTTCGAATTGGATCTGACGGTCAGCGCAGGCATCATCAGCGGCAAGGGCCGCGAGCTCAGCCGCGTTGAGCGCTCCAAGTTCCTGCAGACCGACGCCGCGATCAATCCCGGCAACTCGGGCGGCCCGCTGGTCAATCTCGAAGGCGAAGTGGTCGGCATCAACACCGCCATCGCCTCCAACAGCGGCGGCTACCAGGGGGTCGGTTTTGCGATTCCCTCCAACCAGGCCAAGTGGATCATGTCCCAATTGATCGAGAAAGGGACCGTCCAGCGGAGCTATCTCGGCATCAGAATGTACGAGCTGGATTCCGACCTCGCCCGCCAGCTCAACGTCCCTCGCGGACAGGGCGTGGTCGTGGCGGAAGTCGTCCCTGGCTCTCCCGCCGACAAGGCAGGCGTTAAGGAGGACGACGTCGTAGTCAAGTTCTCGGATCAGCCGATCCTCAACCGCCGCGATTTGCAAGAGCGCGTCGAACGCGTCGCCGTCGACTCGAAACACTCCCTGACCGTCATCCGCGATGGACAGTCCAAAGACCTCAGCGTCACGCTGAAGGCCCTCCCCGCCGACGAGCAGCGAGCCTCCGTCAATCCAGAGGACGAATCCGAGTCCGACCGGCCGGCGAGCATCGACACGTTTCAGGACAAACGCCTGGGAATGGAACTCGCCGACCAGCGCGAGGAAGATTCCGCGGCCTTCAAGGGCCGCCAGGGAGTCCTGATCCGCAAGGTCGAGGAAGGGGGTCCCGCTTCCCTCAAGGGCCTCCAAGCCGGCATGCTCATTCGCAAAGTCGGCAACGTTCCGGTGAAAAACGTGAACGAGTACGCGGATGCCGTCAAACGCCAACTCGACGGCGCAGGCGTCCTCCTCCACATCAGCACCCCCCTCGGCAACCGCCTGGTCGTGGTCCAGCCCTCCTAAGGCGCCCGACAGGGGACAATCCGAACCTCAACCAAGGCCCACAGTTCCCCTGTGGGCCTTGCCGTTGGTTGGCGCCTCGACCAAGCCACCAAACCTCGCGTGGCTAGCCTCCCTTCTCATCCAAGAAGCTCCCCATTGGACCGAATGCGTCGGGCTGGGGCGACCTTCGACGGCTGGCGGTCCGCCCCGAGGCCTGATTTCGTAAGCGACTCGACAACAATTCGATAACAATCTTGAACCCGAATCGATCTCGATTCAATCTCCACCCGCTGGCGTTTCGCTCGCGATTTGATTGACACCCGGCAATCCGGTTCGTTATGAACAACATGGTTGACCGAGCGGCCCGACGCACGTTCCCAGGGGAAGGACAACGCACATGCTGACGATCTTCGACCGATCACAGGCCAGTCCGCGCCCAGGCATCTCGCGTCGGGGATTTCTGCAGATTGGCAGTCTCGGCCTGACAGGCTTGACGTTGCCGAAGCTGTTGGCGGCCGACGCCGCGGGATCGGCGGGCCGATCGAAAAAATCGCTCATCATGATCTATCTGGTGGGTGGTCCCCCGCATCTGGATATGTGGGATCTCAAGCCCCACGCGCCCGTCGAGGTGCGCGGCGAGTTTCGTCCGATTTCGACCTGCGTCCCCGGAATCGAACTTTGCGAGCATTTGCCGCAGATGGCCAGAATGATGGACAAGTTCGTCATTCTCCGCTCGATCGTCGGCGCTCAAGACGACCATAACGCGTTTCAGTGCTATACCGGCCGCGATCAACGGCAGCCCATGCCGCCTGGAGGCTGGCCGCAACTTGGGTCGGCGGTCGCGATGCTGCAAGGTCCCGCCAATCGGGCCGTGCCGCCGTTTGTCAGTCTCTGCTATCCCTGCACCCATCCCCCCTATAACGAACCCGGCCCCGGTTTTTTGGGTGTTAGCCGGGCTGGGTTTCGCGCCGTCGGCGCCAGCCGCGAAAGCATGGTCCTGCAAGGAATCAGCTTGGATCGGCTCCGCGATCGCCGCGGGCTGCTCTCCTCCATGGATCGCCTCCGCCGCGAAATCGACGCCTCCGGACAAATGGCCGGCATCGACGAATTCACCGCCCAGGCGACCGACATTCTCAGTTCGTCGCGGCTGGTCGACGCCCTCGACATCTCCCAGGAAGATCCCCGCACCGTTGCTCGCTATGGCACGGGCGATCCGACCATCTTCATGGACGAAAACGGCGCGCCACGCGTCCCGCAAAACTTTCTGATGGCTCGCCGCCTGATCGAGGCCGGCGCCCGCGTCGTCACGGTCGCCTACAGCAAGTGGGACTGGCACGGTGGGCCAAACAATTCGATTTTTAAGCGGCAGCGTGAGGACTTACCCGTTTTCGACCAGGGAATCACCGCGCTGGTCGAGGATCTGCACGACCGCGGCCTGGACCGCGATGTCACGGTCATCGCCTGGGGCGAATTCGGACGCACGCCGATCATCAACGCGGGCGGCGGTCGCGATCACTGGCCCCGCGTGTCGGGAGCGATTCTCGCAGGCGGCGGCATGAGCACCGGCCAGGTGATCGGCGCGACCGATCGCCTCGGCGGAGAAGCCGTCAGCCGGCCGGTCACCTTCCCCGACGTCTTCGCCACGTTATATCACCGCATGGGCATCGACCCTGCCGCGACGACGATCACCGATCTTGGCGGCCGCCCCCAACACCTTGTCGCGCCCGGGGCCACGGTCATCTCAGAGATTAGCTGATGCGATTTCGCCGAAATTTCGCACGATCCCATCAGCCATGGGACTTCCCGCGCGGGATAGGCATCGGCGGCATCTTCACTCCAGCGGCATGGGCGTATTGGCGCAGACAACACGGCGTCCACCCCGTTGCATAAGCGTCTTGCTCCTGAACCCCCGGCGAGAGGCTCTCGCGTGCAAAAGATCGCCCCCCACCCCCGACCCAGCCGCCGATTTCCGCTCGAACCCGCCGCGCCTCCCTCGGAGAGTTGCTTATGCCACTGCCGTGTTTTTGAGAGCCGTTTTCGGCTGGTTTCGTCGAATTCTCCTTCGTCAGACGTTATGCTAACGCCACGACGGAAAAGGCCAGTTTCATCTGAGGCAGGACAAAGGCGCCGCCTGCATTGATGTAACTAAATATGATTACGCCGTATGTGAAGTCAGCTACGGTAGCAGCGATTCTCTCGACCTGCATGTTTGCGGGATGTTCCGTACCCCGTCCAGAGAAACAAATCGCGACCAAGAAGATGTTAGCCAGACTGGCTGGAGCGACTCAGATAATGGTGATATCTCGGCGCGACTGGCCTGTTGGTGGATTGGATGAGCTCTTAATGGGCTTAGACGCCGACGGTGCGTTCGATTCGATAACGTGCGAGTCGTATCCGGGCATCGAACGTGGATTGGATTCATGGGGAAGACGAATTGTGCTTGAGAATTCGTCCGGCCAGGCGCGTTTCAGGAGCCTTGGGCCCGATGGCATCGACAATGATGGGTCAGGAGATGACATCGAAGTGGTCATTGATTACTCCAAGTACCTTGACAAAGAGCGATAGGAGCAGCGAACCATCCCTTTCAAGCCGTAACGGTTTGGTTTGTGGTTTCGGGAGTTTGGGACAGCCCAGGAGTTTCGGATACTGGCGGGGGCGGGATTATTGCATCCAGACTGAGTGTTGCAGTATGGGTGAGAAATCAACTAACGTCGTAAGTCTATGGCCGAGGCGGGAATCGAACCCGCACGGGGGTTACCCCCCAAAGGATTTTAAGTCCTTTGCGTCTGCCTATTCCGCCACTCGGCCGGGGGTGGTTGTGGGTTGGAGGTAGAGGTCGATGGTGGAGTCTGCCAGTTTGATTTGTTCGGGGGGGACGGGGAGGGGTTCGTGGCTCAAGTGGGTGGCGAGGGTTTCGCCGCGGATGTAGTCGGCGAATTCCGAGGCGGCGGCGCGGAGGTC
>JALHPA010000233.1 GCA_022842745.1 Pirellulales bacterium | reverse complement strand
TCCTCCAGGGACAAAACGCGAAAAAGACGATTCTGCGGCTCAAGAACTCGACGTTCACCGATCCCAAGACGCCCCACAGCATCATGTGGTGCGGCGGCTTCGGCTCGGCGGATTGGTTCCACAACTACGTCCACAACATCACCTTCGATGTCGGCGACGAAAACCCAGGCGCTATCGGACTCCAGTTCTATTCCAACAACTCCGGCGCGGTGCGCAACTGCCGCTTCGTCGCTGGCCGCGGCAGCGGGCAGGTCGGACTGGACCTTGGCCACCGCGATATGAACGGCCCGCTGCTGGTGAAGAACTGCGAAATCGTCGGCTTTCATCGCGGAATCGCGACCGCCGGCGCGGTCAATGGCCAGACGTTCGAATACATCACCCTGCGGCGGCAAGCCGAGTTTGGCTTCGACAATCATGGCCAGGCGATCAGCATTCGAGGGCTAAAGAGCGAGAATTCGGTTCCGGCGGTACGCAGCTACGGATTTCTGTGTCTGGTCGATGCGCGACTGGTTGGTACGGCGGGCGCCGACCGCTGTCCGGCGATTATCAATTACAACGGGGGGCGGATTTTCGTGCGGGACGCGAAGACGTCCGGCTACCGTCGGGCGATCGGCGACGTGGCGACGCCGGATTGGGTGGCCGCACTGCGGGTAGACGACGATCCCAACGATCGGAAGGCCGGTAGCGCCGGACCCAACGTCTCCGAGTACTGTTCGCATCCCCCCACCAGCCCCTTCCCGTCGGCCGGTCGTTCGCTGTCGGGCTCGCTCCGGTTCTCCATCCAGGATCCTCCCGCGATTACCCAGGATGATCCACAAACTTGGGCCAACGTCGATTCATACGGCGCGGATCCCACGGGAGAGGAAGACTCCGCGGCCGCTTTTCAGAAAGCGATGGATTCCGGAGCAACGACGGTATTTCTACCGGGGACCTACGCGCTCTCCTCCACGGTCGTGATCGGCGGGCAGGTGCGCCGCGTGGTCGGCGTGGGCGGGATCGTCGACTATCATGCCCGCGCCAAGCCCGATTTCCGAATCGTCGAGGGAGCGGCGCCCGCGGTGTCGTTCGAGCACTTCAATTACATTCACGGCGGAGTTGAGATCGATACTTCCAGGACGGTCGTTTTTCGCAGCGTATCCGACTGCGATCTCTCCTTCACGCCCAAGGCGGAAACTGGAAGACTCTTCTTCGAGGATTTCGTCACCCATAACCTTCGGCTGAAAAATCAACACGTCTGGGCGCGTCAGCTCAACGTTGAAAACGAAGGAACCCACGTCGTCAACGACGCCGGCCGCCTCTGGATCCTGGGCTATAAAACCGAGCGCGGCGGCACGTTGCTCGAAACCCGCAACGCCGGTCACAGCGAAGTCCTCGGCGGCTTCAGCTACACCACGACGGCCGGCAAATTGGCCCCCATGTTCGTCACCCGCAATGCGTCGGTCTTTGCCTTCTTCAACGAAGTCTGTTTCAACGGCGACCCATTCCAGACGCTGATTCAGGAGACGCGCCGGGATTCTACCAAAACGATCGCGCGCGGTGACGGCTCCACCACTCCCTACGTCTCCCGCCTCGAACAGCCGTAACGCGTGCTCTTCCGGCGACCCGCTGCTTGTCGCCACGTTTCCCGCCTCTCCCGCGGGGAAACCGTTCTTGTCGCCCCGATTCCCTCCGCCCTGGTCCGAGCGCAAAAAAACTTGACACCGCTCCCCGCGGCCGCCACAGTTACCAAGGGCTGGCGGCTTATTGAAAGCTGCCGTCCCTGCGGTCGTCCCTCTCCTCCGCGGCGGTTTTCAGCGTCACTTTCCTCGTCCCCCATGCGCCTTCCCCTCCCCCCACAGCGTCCCTCCCTTGGCCCCTTAAAACCCCACAGTTCCGCCGTCACTACCCAGGCCACGCTCCCCAATGGCCAGCTTGAATTGACCATCCAGCACGAGCATCTCCGCGGCCTCACTCCCCGCATGCTCCGTTGGTGGTTCGAGAATATCGGCGGCACGTTCGAGTACGAAGGGGCTGTGTACTCGCGCTACCTGCTCTGGCATCCCCGCGACCATATCCACTGGGAGCTGGCCCGCCCGGCCCCCAACGGCGCCGCCGGTCAAGGTGCGTACTTTCGCATCGTCGAAGCCTTTGCCGCCGACCCCCGCAACCAGGTCGACTCCGTCGAGTTTGTCGAGCGCCTCGACGAAACCGGCATCTCCCTCGTCAAGCGCGTTCTCGGCGTCGAAATCTTCCGCCTCGAGCACTTCTTTGGCAGCGCCGCCGACGGCGCCACCTATTTCTCTCGCATGCTCGTCGGCCCCGCCTCCGGCCCCCTGGCCGGCGTCTTCAACCGCCTCATCCGCCCCCGCATCTTCCCCGACGACAAAGGCACAGCCTGGCTAACCCACAACATCGAAGAAGTCGGCCTGCTAGAGCACTTGATCCCCCGCCTATACCCCGCCCCTCCTCCCGACCTCGGTTGAGCTTCTCCGTCAAACGGCGAAAAGCCCCACGTGTTCCACTCGTGTAGAATAACTCCTCCAAAAGACCCGTATTTCGCAGCCCGATCAGTCCGGTCCTTATCGCCTGCCCGTATGGACATGGCTCGCCGGCAAACATTTAGACAGGCGAATTTCCGGCGCGCTTATTGCGGCCCGCATGTCGAACCACGCTGGCGGCGATTGTGATACCGATTACCAGCAATGCGAATGCGCTTGGTTCCGGTACCTGGGAAAACGTCTGATCGATGTGGGTGACCAGAATGTTGTCGAGCTGACCGTCTCGCGTCTGAAGTACCAAGCCTTTGCTGACTCGGATCGCCGCCTTCGGCCCGGGAAACACCTGATGATCGATCAGATTGTCAATACCGCTGTTCGCGATGTTGATGTAGACGTCTTTGTTTGCAAGCGTTGCCAGCGTATGGGCGTCGGTGACGCCTTCGAGCAAGCGCGCTTCCCCACCGCCGACATGATTGCCGGTGATTTCCAGCGTGCTATCGGTGATCAATGGTAAATTGTCGATCTGTGATACAAGGAAATCAAAGCCGACATTGTAAACTCGATTCGCACCGTTTAATTCCCAGCCGGTGGGCGGCTGAAATCGCAGTCCCGTTTCCCCTCCCGCGATGATGGGGAAGACCTCGATTGCGCTGGGGGGAATGTCCAGATCGCCAGACTGTGTGTAGTTTGCAAACCCAGAAAACCGCTTATCTCCTACCACGATTTGCTCTCCCTGCAGCAAGTCGTCCAAAGTTACCGGTTGCACCGTGGTCGTATGTAGCGTAAAGCTCCAATTGTCATAGCCCACACGCAGGTAATCCCGGTTATTAATCGATGCGTTTCGGGTCACAAACCCGAATCGAATCTCCGAGCCTGTCGAACCAAAATCCGGATGGGAATTTGGATCCACGGTAATCGTGCTGGTGACAATTGCCTGTTGAAAGTCATTGACAGTCAGACCAAGTCCCGACCGCGAGTTCCACCCAGACACCGTCCCGGTCCCGGCCATCTGCGCCTGATAGATCTTGTCGCCTTGGACGAGCGCGATGGCGGCAGCCTGTCCCCCCCCAAACGTATCAATGTTACGAAAATCGTAGGTGTAGCCGAGCGAAGTGATGGGCCCCGCCGTAGCCGGGTTATATGTAGCCCCCAGTCGCTCATGGAATCCCAGCACCGCCGATCTTCCTTGCGGGTTGTACTCGGCGATGTCGACAACGTCGCGAAAGGCGCCCGGATTGCCTCCAGTCAACGCCTGAGTGCCGGTGACCGACCCTCCCGTCCCGTATTTTAAGAGTTTCGACACCTGCCAGTTGGCATTGGCAAACGTGTCATCGGTGAAAGAAATGGTTCCGGCGGATAATCGGCTACCCAGCGCCAACAGCAAGCCAATCATCGTGGCAATCGTGTGGCTTCTCATGGCTGTGCTCCTGAGGATTGCGTCAACGGGCTACCCAAATCGAACACCCTTACAGAGTGGCGGAGACTCCCCTTTGCACCGGTAACTCGGCTGCGCAAGTCAGAATCAGCAAGATCAGTGCCAATGCGGCTGCCCTCACAGCGGTTGCGCAGAACCAGACGCGACAAGCTGTTCACCCCTACGATTCGAGGATGTTTGGCAAGGGGGTGGTGTGCGATCGATGTCTGGTGCGGGCGAAATCGCTCAGCTGTCGATTCAGCAGGGCACCAAACGCCTGACGACCCGAACGCGCGTCGTGTATGATTTTCGGGGCACAGAGAGGGCGCGCGGGGCCATCACCGGGTCGGAGGGGCGGGCGGCAAGATACTCCGATCACGATGGCTCCGCCATCCCGCACCTTGGCCGCTCGGCGATTCAAACTGACTTGTTCATTTTGGAAGGTCCACTTCATGGCAACGATTCGGGAACGCATTACCGAAAAGGCTTTCGAATTGCTTGGAAAAATCCCCGAACGGCTGCGTTACTCGGAACTTGTTCGACGGATCCTTGAACTGGACGCAAGCTTGAAGCAAAACACCGGCCATGGAACCGATTGAAACCGTGGCGATCCATTCCCCAAGGCTGACACCTGTCCGCATGTCATTACACGGGGCGCCTCCCGGTCTCGCGCTCTCCTCCCATGTCCAATGAGCAGTTCGCCAGTTCCGGCTTCGCCCTCTTTCCTGCGGTCCTGTCCCCCGCTGAATGCCAACGTCTAACGCGCCACGTCTCTGACCTCGCCTGCGCACGCGCAGGCACACGCTGCTTGCTGCACCAACCCTGGTGCGCCGAGCTCGCCGATCGCATCCGGCAGCATCCGTCGCTGTCGCCGCTGCTGCCGGCCTCGCATGTCGCCGTGCAATGCACCTATTTCCTCAAGTCCGCCGAAGTCAACTGGTTGGTCGCCGTCCATCAAGATACTGCTATTCCCGTCGCCCAGCGTTGCCATCATCCCGACCTGCGGGGGTGGTCTGTCAAGGAGGGCATTCAGTACGTCCAGCCCCCACCCCAATTGCTGGAGCAGCTCATCGCTCTCCGCGTCCATCTTGACCCTTGCCGCCTGGAAGATGGTCCGCTTCGCGTTGTCCCCGGTTCACATCTCGATGGGATCATCCCCCCGTCCCAGGCGGTCGAGGCTCGGTTGGCGGAAGTGCTCTGCCTGGCCGAACCGGGCGACGTTTTGGCCATGCGGCCGCTCCTTCTCCATGCATCTTCAAAATCCACAGGGGAGAGCCAACGCCGCGTACTTCACTTCCTTTTCGGCCCTTCCCAATTACCCTACGGCCTAAGCTGGCTAGTCGCGGTTTGACAGGGCGGCATGCCAAGAGCCGTTTCAGGATCGGCAATCCCCGAATTTGCAGTGGCCAGACAGAACCACCCGGCCCATAAGCGCGAAAAGGCGGATTTCTATCGTACGTTCTTCCAATCCGCCGAGCGCATGTATGGTCCTCAAAGTCGATGGTGTCCCCAGACGCAGGTCGAAGCCGAACGGTTTGGCTCGTCCGCCGTTGACGTCTTGCACGTCGCGGCAAACGGGCCAAATCCGCCAGCGTGGCCCCCTTTTCCTTGGGCGGGAGGGTGGAGATACTGTTGCGTGTTGGTTTATGGGAACGAGAGCATTCTCTTGATACGAAAGGCGATGACTATGGCCCGGACTGGCGCCGTTACTTTTAAGGGGAATCCGCTGACTTTGGCTGGGGAAGCGGTGCAGGTGGGGAAGCCTGCGCCGGACTTTACGCTGCATGCGTTTGAGGGGGGGGCGTTGAAGGCGATCAAGCCGGGCGATTTGAAGGGAAAGCCGACGATTTTGAG
>JALHPA010000232.1 GCA_022842745.1 Pirellulales bacterium | reverse complement strand
GGCCCACGTCGTAATTGGCCCGCGCGACCGCCACGTTTTGCTCCGCCAGCGGCACGAATCGCTCCGCATACAGTGCCACGGCCTGTTGGCTCTCGCGCAATTCGGCATGGGCCGTTTGGACTTCGTACCGAATGTCCAGCAGTTTTTGTTCATACTCGGCGCGCCTTTGGCGCACACGCGCTCCCGCCTCGCGTACGGCCGCCGACAGCCGTTCGTGGTAGATCGGGACGTTCAGCCGCACGCCCGCCTGCCCGCGCAGGTCGCTTTGCGTCTCCTCCGGCTGCCAGAAGCTGTCGTACCGTCCGAAGAACTCGCCATCGGGGTAATATGACTTGCAAGCCAGCGTGAGCGCCGCTTGTTCGGCTCGGATTCGCGCCCCCAGCGCCGCCAGATCGGGCCGCTGTTCGATCGCGGCCGCCGCGAGCGCCTCGGAGTCGGCCAACGAGAGCTCGGTCGGCAGATCGCTAGGAGGTGGGGGCAAGGGCGCCAGCGGCGGGCGGCGTAGCAGCGTGTTGAGCCGCGCCGTCGCGGTGGTCTGCATCCGGTCCAGTTCCACCTGCTTCCGATCGGCCTCGGCCAACTCCAAATCCGCCTGCAAAACGTCGCGCTGCGATACCTGGCCGGCCCGATATTTGGCCTGCGCCGACTCGCGAAACTCTCCCATCACGCGACGGTTGCCCCGGTTCAGCTCTTGCTGCCGCGCGACCAGGTAATAGTCGAAAAACGCCATGCTGGCGCTTTCCGTCAGGGCCACGCGAGCGTCTTCCAGGCTCATCCGCTCTGCCCGCGCCTCCGCCCGCGCCGCGCGCCCCTTGGCGGCCCGCTTTCCGAACCAGGGGACCTTCTGCGCCCCTTCGAGAATGTAGGCGGATTCGACGTCGCTTGACCCGAACGACGCGGGCGCGCCCATCGTCATGAACATCGGGTCGTCGAGCGACACCACCTGCGGATAGCGTTGTTCGGCTGCCTGCCAGGCGGCCGTCATCGCCGAGAGCGTTGGATTGCGCGATTGGACCTCGCGGACGAGAGCCTCTAGTTGGAGCGGCCCGTCCGGCAAGGGAGGGTCGATTTCGGCGGCGGGAGCGGCTCCCGGATCGGCGGCTTGGAACTGGACCGGATGGACCTGAGGAGAGTCGACCGGGGGCGCTAACGCGGCACTCGCGGGGGCCGTGGACTTGGCAGCGAGGGAAACAGCGGACGGAGGGGGAACCGTCTGGCATCCCCCCAAAACGACGAGGATCGTCCAAGCGCAAATTTCGCTTCGGCGGGCCATAACGAAGGTCAAAATGCGGGTGCGAGGATTGAAGCGCAATGCAGAATTCCGGGAGTGCGCTTTATTGGAGTGGAATCGACGGTATCGGTCCTGAAGCCCACAACCGGTCGGTTCGCCGAAATGACCCTTACAGCAGGGAAAGTCAAACGCAGCCGAACCTATCGGGATACAACGGTCCGTTGTCCCGACGGCAAAGAAAAACTTTGGGGTTCGTCCCGTCAATCATGGGATTACGTATCTCGTTTCCCTTTTTGTCTTTACAACCGGGCGGGCGGCCTTTCCGGGCGAGGAGTGGGCCTCGGCTTCAATAAATTGGACTGAACCATCCAGATTTGGGTGCGTACCAAAGGCAGTTCGAGTAATATATGGGGATATTGGTGGTCGAAAATATTGTTGGACGAACGAAAGTTCGCTTGACGCGAATGCCCGGCAATTGAAGAATTCACGTAGAATTCTGAACAGGGTTGCGGGTCGATTCGGAGTTGCAAATCGTGTTTCATCCTCGTGCCCATCTTCGCGCGTTGGTCTTGTGGGCGATGGTCCCGCTGACCTTGGTGGCCGGGCAGCCGGTCCGCGACTGCCGATGCGGCGCAGGGGGCGGGAAACAGGGATGCGGCGTATCTGGCACTGTATGTAGCTCTGTGGCGGCGACAACCAGTTCCGCTCGTAAAGATTCCTCGGCAAAGTGCTGCCATTCCAGTGGTGGTTCGACTGAGCGGCGCCCAGGCGAAAATGCCTTCGGTGAGCAGTTGGCCGCGTCTGCGCCTCAATGCAGCGTCTGCGGTTGTCCGATTATTGCCGCCGCCTACACCGCTCTAAAATCGACTGACGCGGCGCCGCTCGAAGTTCGACTCGCGTTCGATTTGCCTTTCGTTACCGCGAGCGGTCTAACGGGCGAGAGTGCGACCGTTACCTATAGCGGGCTTCCTCCCATCATAGATGGCCCCATTGTAGACGTCGTCGTACGCCTGCATCGGTTTCTGATCTGATTCTTTCTCTCTGCCGCGTTTTCTGTGCGCGGTTTTAGCTGCCCCCATTGGGAATTGAGCCGCAAGGCATCGTTCCCCGCAGGGCGTACCGTTACGAAAGTCAGGCCACACCGTGCGCCTCTGGCTTTAAGTTGCGGGAATTCAATTTCCAAAGCTGAATTGTTCACAATTTCGAGGTGATTTATGTTGCGACATAGAATTTTATCGGCAGCCGTCTTGGTGTTAACGGCTTGGACGGGCGCGGTGGTAATGGCACAACCGCCGCGTGACGCCGGCGCCAAGATGCGAGGGGAATTTGGAGGAACCAATCGTTCCGCCAACCGCTCGATGCGCCATGCGTATGACTATTCCCGCGACTACCGGATGTATTCGCAGGATGTGCGTACGATCAGTCCGCAGACCGCGAAGGCTCATGCGGAAGGGGTGGGAAACAACATCGCTCAAGCAAAGAAAGACTTCTCCCAAGTCCGCAAAGAGCCTGGTCTCGACAAACAAACTCTGGCGGATCTCGATCAGATCGACAAGCACCTGGAAGCTGCCGCCAAAGTCCACTCGAACCTGCACGAAATGTGCATGAAGGACAACATCGATGCGGCAGGTTCAATGAAATGCTGCGACGACATTAACTCTGAACTCGCCAAGGCATTGGCGTTGCACGACAAGCTCATGAAGCGGCTGACGGGCGGCACGGGCGCGAAAAAATAGGTGTCCTAGTGTACGGGTTGCGATGGGACGCCCGCTGTGGGTGGACCAAAATTACGTTCCTGTTTTTTTTAAGGCGGAGGTGATTTATGAGAAATTTGACAAGACTATCGTTGGCGATCGTTGCCGCGTTGGTGGCTTTAGGCGGTTCATCCGCTTCGGCCGACTGGTATCGGGGAGCCAATGCGAAGTCGCTGGGGAAATTTGGGGTGGGATTCGACTCGGGAAGCTCGCGAGCGGTCCGGTCGTATCGGGCCGTTCCTGCGTATGCCGTCGCTCCCGCGCCGCAGGTTGTGCGCGTGATGCCGTCTGCCCCCCCCGTTGCGCCACAGATCGCCGCGGCGCCGACCGAGCGGCGCAGCTTCTCGGTTGACCCTGGGGCGGGAGTGGTAAGCGAAGCAGCGCCTGTCTATCGCCAGGCGCCCGTTTTCCGCAGCCGAGGAAGCGGCATGCCAACGTACATGCTTCCCAAGGCGGATCCACGTAAACATGGCGGATAACCCGCCTCGGCCCAGACGGGTTCCGGTCCGGAATGGTCCGGACCGGAACCCGCGGCGGTCCGAATGAAGGGATGCACCGGTCCATACATCGCGGCCGCCAACCGGCCCAAACAATTGCAGGGAACTCCAAAATGGACGGCAACGGAAAATCCGAGCCCAGCCGATTACAACTGTCGGAACCGCTTCTCCCCGTGGTGGCGGACGAAGGGGGCTTACGCGCCCCTCCCCATCTGCGCGGTTGGCGAAAAGCCTGGTGGTGGTTCGACTTTATCATTCTGGTCAAGTTGGCCCGCTTGCGGTTCATTGGCATCCTGGTGCTGATTGGCGCGATCATCACGCAGTGGGATACGCTGCGCGCCTACTACGAAAGGTGGACGCGTCCCGCCGCTGGCGCGACGGCCGCAAAATCGGGCGTCGAATATTTTTGCCCGATGCATCCGACGGTGATCCGCGCCGATCCCAAGGAAAAATGCCCAATCTGCTTCATGCCGCTGTCCAAACGGACGAAGTCTGGCGAACAGGACGGGCCGTTGCCCGCCGGGGTTGTCAGCCGCGTCCAGCTTTCGCCCTACCGCGTCGTCCTGGCGGGGCTTCGCACCTGGCCCGTCGATTACCAACCTCTGCATAAGCTGATCCAGGCCGTCGGCACGATCGAATTCGACGAGCGGCGGGAGCGCTCGGTCTCCGCCCGCATCGCCGGGCGGATCGACAAGCTTTACGCCAACCAGACCGGGCAAATGGTCAAGGCCGGCGATCCATTGGCCTCGATTTACAGCCCCGACTTGCTGGTCACCGTGCAGAACCTACGCGCCGCGCAACGGAGCGGCAATCGCGAGATGCTCGCCGCCGCGAAAACCCGTTTGGAGCTGCTAGGCATCGACGATGCACAAGTGGCAAGCATTCTGGCTTCCGCCCAACCGGATACGCAGCTTACGCTCCGCAGCCCGATCGGCGGCCACATCATCAATAAATATGTCCGCGAGGGGCAATATGTGCAGGAAGGAACGCCGCTTTACGATGTCGCCGATCTCTCGAAGGTCTGGATTCAAGCTCAAATCTACGAGGACGATCTGGCTTATCTGGCGCGCGGATTCGAGCACGGTGGAAGCGTCAACAACGCCGCCGGCATCGCGGTGGCCGCTCGAACCCGGGCGTTTCCCAATGAGGAGTTTCGCGGCAAGCTGGCCTTTATGTATCCCCACGTCGATCAGAACACGCGCACCGTCACCGTTCGATTCGAGCTGGATAACCCCGAGCACAAGCTCCGCCCCGGCAGCACCGCCGACGTGACTTTGGCGGTTCCGCTGCAGAACGTGGCCGCGCTGGCCGAGATCGGCGACCCGGCCGCGGCCGACCAATTGAAGGAGGGAAAGGTGCTCGCGGTGCCCGAGAGCTCCGTAATCGATACCGGCAGTCAGCGGATCGTCTATCGCGAGGCTTCCCCCGGAGTGTACGAGGGGGTGGAAGTCGTGCTCGGCCCAAAATTGAGTTCACCGGAGGGACAGTTCTTTTATCCACTGCTCAAAGGACTGAGCACTGGGGACCGGGTCGTCACTAGCGGGTCGTTTCTGATCGACGCCGAAACGCGGTTGAATCCGGCCGCCGGGTCAATCTTTTTCGGCGGGCAAGGAAAGAAGGAAGGCGCGGCCGATACGACCTCTCCGTCGGCCTCCGTCCGTCCGTCGACGCCCTCGGACCCAGACGCCGCGATCGAATCGGCTCTGGCCCGGCTCTCCGTCGAGGACCAAAGGATCGCCAGGTCGCAGAAGTTTTGCCCGGTCTTGAACAGCCGCCTCGGTTCGATGGGTCCGCCGGTCCGGTTGTTGATTCAGGACCAGGTGGTGTTCCTGTGCTGTGGCGGCTGCAAGAAAAAGGCGTTGGCCGATCCGGCGGAGACGTTGTCGAAGGCGAACGAATTCAAATTATCGACCTGACCCGCGCCCCAAGCTTTCCGACGCCCGGTTTCCCCCTGCGGCCTATCCCACCATGATCGAACGAATTATCGAACTCTCGATCCGCAATCGCACGCTGGTGCTACTGGTGGCGGGCGCTCTCACGATTGCGGGCGTGTACGCCACGCTGCATACCCCCGTGGACGCGATTCCCGACCTGAGCGAAAACCAGGTCGTGGTGTTCACCGATTGGATGGGGCGCAGCCCGCGCGAGATTGAGGATCAGGTGACCTATCCTCTCTCCCGCAAACTGCAAGGATTGGCCGGAATCAAGGCGGTGCGGTCGTCGTCGGAATTCAACTTCTCGATGATCACGCTGATCTTTGAGGATGAAA
>JALHPA010000231.1 GCA_022842745.1 Pirellulales bacterium | reverse complement strand
GGAACCGTTCCCACGGCGCCTGTGAGCGTCAACACAGGCCGTAGCTTCATGCCTGCGGCGTCGCCAAACGGGAAGCTTGCCAAGTACACTTCGTCAGGTTGGATCAAGGCCCTCTCCGTCCGAGAGGGTGTAGAGGTCCTGGCGGGCATCGCCCAATTCGTCGGCCCACTGTTGGCCGATGCCTGCCATCCAGTTCGGCCCGGCCTCGTCCTCGCCGGGGTTCGTGGAAATCCTGACCGTCACCGGACCTGGGGGAATCGATGCGGGGACCACCGCCGTCAGCCGATGTTGCTCGTCAACGTGACCTTGAATTGGCATTGAGTCCATATCCGACTCCCCAGATTTGCGTTGCGCGAAACCAACGGTGTGGTTCGGCCACGGAGGTCGATGCTCCGCAAGCGGCCGCCGAATTGATCCACGTATGGGCTCCGAAGCGTTCCGAGTGACCGCGGTTTAGTATACCACGCGCACCTGCAGCGGTCGTGAGACCCTGCTGCCGCAACATGGGAGTTCTGACGCCCGGCGGGGCGTTGCGCCACTGTCCCCTTGCTCGGATTTGATGTAAGCTGTCGGCGAATGGCCCGGCCAAAATCCGTGCCTGGCAGAGGGGGCCGCCAAGTTTGCAAAACGCCGGTTTTCTGAGTCGTTACTAGCATTCCGCACCGTTCCATTCCCTGGCTTGCCGGTCATGAAGACCATCGTCCAAATCTCGCTCGATCTGACCAATATCCCCGAGGCGCTTGAGACCGCCGAGATGGCGGTCCGTGCCGGAGTCGATTGGCTCGAAGCGGGGACGCCCTTGATCATCGCCGAGGGAATGCACGGCGTGCGGGCGCTACGCGAGCGGTTCCCAAAAGTCCCCATCGTGGCCGATCTCAAGACTATGGACGGCGGCTACCTCGAAGCCGAAATGATGGCCAAGGCGGGCGCCACCCACGTCGTCGTCATGGCGCGGGCACACGAGGAGACGATCCGCTGCGTCGTGAAGGCGGGGCGCGATCTGGGGGTCAAGGTGATGGGGGACAACATGGTTTGTCCCGATATGGTCGCCGCCGCCCGCTGGTTGGAAGACCTCGGCTGCGACTTTGTCGTCCACCACATCGGCTACGACGAGCGGCGGGGCATCGCCGCCCGCGGCGAGCGAATGCCCAGCCCCTTGGATCAGCTACGCGAAGTGGTGCAGGCGGTCGGGATTCCCGTCCAGGCGGTCGGTGGGCTGTCGCTGGAGCAGGCGGTGCGGACGCCGGAGACTGGGGCCCCGCTGGTCGTGTTGGGGGCGCCTTTGACCATCGACGCCGACTCTTTCAAAACCGCCAGCGGGGATTTGGAGTCCTCCTTGCGGCTGATCTGTGAAAAAGTGCATGCTTACGGAGACGTGCCGATCGGCAAACCCCGTGGCGGGAAATAATTGGCGTTCACTCAACGGCAAAGCGCTGCGATGTCATCCACCTTACAGACCGCGGTTGTCAATTTCGCCCCCCAGCCCCATTCGGTCGCCCTGCGAGAGGTCGCGGTGCCGGAGATCGGCCCGGAAGACGTCCTGTTGGAAGTAGCCGCCGTCGGAGTCTGCGGCAGCGACCTGCACCAATGGACCGCCGAGCACAGTTGGCCGGTCAACTACCCGGTCATTTTGGGACACGAGTTCGCCGGGACCGTCGCCAAAGTCGGAGAGCGGGTCAGCGGCTGGCGACCAGGGGAACGAGCCGTCAGCGAGACCGCGGCGGTGATCGACGCCGATAGCCCGCTGACCCGGCAGGGGTTGTACAACCTCGATCCGGGGCGGAAGGGTTTTGGTTACGGCGTCAACGGCGCGATGACGCGGTTTGTGCGCGTCCCTAGCCGGATCCTGCACCGGCTGCCGGAGCAGCTTTCGTTTGAAAAAGCGGGGCTGACCGAGCCGTGCTGCGTGGCCTACAACGCCGTGGTGTTGAACGGAAACGTCAAACCGGGCGACCGGATCGTGGTGCTTGGTCCGGGGCCGATCGGCATTCTCTGCGCGGCGATGGCCCGTCTGCAGGGGGCGACGGTGGCGATCGTGGGTCTGGAGCGCGATCGGGTCCGACTGGAGGTCGCGCGGCAATACGGCTGCGAGCCGGTCGTCGAAGGGCTGGAGGCGTGGGCGCGCGAGGGGGACGGCTTGGGGGTGGACGGAGTGGTCGACGCCGCCGGTATTTCGCCGACCTTGAAAACGGCGATGGAAATTGTGCGGCCCAACGGCTGGATCAGCAAGGTCGGGTGGGGCAAGGCCCCGTGCAATTTTTCGCTCGATCCACTGGTGCAAAAGAACGTCACGCTCAAGGGAAGTTTCAGCCACAACTGGCCGATCTGGGAGCGCGTGATCCGCTTGCTGGCGACCGGCACGCTGGACGTGAGCAAGGTAATCGGCGGTGTTTGGCCGTTAAGCGAATGGCACACGGCGTTCGAGGAGATGCACTCGGGAAAGATCGTGAAGGCGGTTTTGAAGCCCGATCCCGCCTGACGGCGCGCCCCGTTCGGTCCTGCCAGAGTTTGCCATGCCCACTCCGCCGCACGAATCGGATTCCAGCCAGCGGATTGCGACCTTCGACGAATTCTGGCTGTTCTACGTGCGGGAGCACTCCCGCCCCGCCACCCGAGCGTGGCACTTCGTCGGCACGACCTTGGCCCTGGGATTGCTCGGCTGGGCCATTGCCCAGCGGCAATGGTGGCTGCTGGCCGCCGTTCCGCTCGCCGGATATGGTTTGGCCTGGTTCAGCCACTTCGCGATTCAGGGAAATCGACCGGCGACGTTCCGTTATCCGCTCTGGTCGCTGCGCGCGGACGGCCGAATGTGGCTCTTGATGCTAACCGGGCGCATGGGTCAAGAGGTGCGGCGGCTGGGCATCGGCGATTAGCGATCGCGGCCCCCGTAACTGCATAAGGGAGGGCGCGGAAATGGACGCCGGTTGGCATCTTCTATTGGCTGTTGCAATCGGGCAGGTGTTGGCATTACTGGTTAGGCGGGCGGGCGGATCGCGCAACTACCAGTATGCCGTTGCTTTCGGATTCACAGCTGCGTATGGGCTATGCCTTGCTTGGGTCCGAAGGGGGCTTGGGCTTTAAGCACATAGTCGTGGGGTGGGGCTGGTGACGCTTGAAACCGATTAAAGAGAGGATGAAAAGGACGAACATTGCGAGGACGGGTTGTTGCGTCGATCAAATCGCAAACGAACGCCGCGCAACCTCCAACGTGATTTCGACTATTCCCCTTGGGCGGCGGCGACCGCCTGGCGGTAGTAGGTGCGGGCTTCGTCGAATGCCGCGGCCGCCGCTTCGCGTTCGGCGGGGCGAATCTGGGGCTGTTTCTTCTTCCAGCAGACGTCGACCGCATCGAGGCACCACTGCGCGCTGCGCTTGCTGGCCCGGATCGGCTGGCCATCGACCTCGACAAAGATCGGGTTGGTGTGCGCGGACGGTAAGATACGGACGGCGACCCAACTCGAAAACTTCGGTGTGTACTCAAACGTCACATCCACGAGGTCGCCATTGGCCTCGACCTCGCGCCGCTCGACCGCGCGGCCGTTCACGATCAGCTCGACCGGCACCTTGCGCGTATCGCCGATGCGTGCCCGCTCGACGTGCCAATAGGGTTGCTGGTCGAGCGGCCGGGAGCGGATGTCGTTTCGCGGTTGTTCTTCCAACAGGGCGGCCGCGCGAAGTTTCACGTGCAGCGGCTCGCCGGATTTCACCGACAAGACGCTGGCCCGCCCCTCCGCGCCGGCCTCGCCGACTTCCAGCCCATTGATCGAAAAATCGAACAGATGGCTCAAGCCGTCGCAGCAATAGCTCCGCCCATCGCGGAGGCCGCTAACCCATGCATCGAAGTCCAGAGTCTGCTGCTTGCCGAGCTTGACATACGCCCGGCCCAGACCGACGCGCTCGCCATAGATGCAAGGAAAGTCCGTCTCGCCGCTGATCCGGGTCGTGGTCCCGGAATTGAGCGTGTGGTACCAGATATTCAGTTCGTAATGGACGGGGGTATCGACCGCGGAAATGAAATCGCACACGCCCAGCACGGTATCGACGATGTACTCGTTGGCGCCGATGCCGTCGAAGGGGGGCATCTCGAAGCTGGGGAGGTCCGTGGACTTGATCGCCAGGCCCCAGCCGCTGTGCGAATAGCCGACCACGCCCCCTTGCTCCTTGCCCCACTTAAGAATCGGCACGTTCCAGCTCGGCCACTCCTCGATGCGGGTGGTCCCCGGATAGTCGTCTTCTTTCAACCGCAGCAGGCACAAGTGGCCGCAATGCGAACTGGGAAACCCGGAGACCTCCACGTCGTACCGCATCAGGTATCGCGGCAGCGACAGCCGGTGGACCTTGCCCTCGAAATATTGTTTCTGCGTGTACCAGCAGGGGCCCCACGAAAGCACGCAGCCGACGTTTAAGTCCTCTCCCAGAATGTGCCGCATCATGTCCTGCGGCTGGACGCCCTCGGTCGGGGAATCGTAGTGCGCGCAACCGGCGGCATGGACGTGGTGATCGCCGGAGATCCAACCGTGGTCGGCGAGCTTGATCCACCGTTTGAGGCGAAACGCCTCGCGATGGGGTGGGGGCGGTTCCCGCGTTTCTTGCGACGGGTCGGGAACCGTGATTTTGCGCTTTTGGACGACATACTCCGGCCCGCGCGTGACTTCCACCTGGAAATCTCCGGGCGGAAGCGAAATCGTTTCCCCGCTAGCGCGGTAAATCTGCTCGTGGAAGAAGAAATCGGGGGCCAGTCGGCGGGTCATGGCCGGATAAACGCGGCCCAAGGAATCGCGAATCACGAACCGGGCCGAGGTGGGGCTGCCGTCATCGTCGGCGATATCCAACTGCACATCGACGGCCGGATCGCACTGGAACAACAGATCCAACTCGTTGCGGAAACCCAAATCCTGCGTCCCTTGGCCGACGTCGAAGGAAAGCTTGGCCTCGCGCTTGCCGGCGTCGCGGCTGTAGAGGGAAAGAATCCGGTACTCGACCGCCAGCCCGGAGAGATTTTTCGCCAGGGGTTGGCGGTCGAACAGCGCCAGATCGAGCCAGCGGTTTTCGACCTCCTGCGGGGAAATGCCTTTCGGCGGCTCAGCCGAGTTCGTGGCCCGGCGGTGCAACTGGGCCGCATTGGGGCTATTGGCCCGCAATACGGCGGTCACGCCCGCCTCGTTGTGGACCTTGACCAGAAACACCCGCCAACCGTGGCGGAAAAGGTGCTTGGGCGCTGGACCGGCGGCGACTTTGACCCGGCTTTCCGGGTTGACGTTGACGACCGCGAGGCACAACGGATCGAACAGCTCTTGAATCTGCTTCACGGCGGCCTCCGCGGAAGGGTTCTCGACCGCCGCCGAGAGCCGCTCCGACTGCTCGCGGCTCAAAGGCGCCCCGGCCAGTTCCAGGGCGGTGGCGATCCGGCGGGCATGCGCCGCCAGCGGCTGCCGCTCGACGTTGAGAATCGGTTTCAGCGCCGCATCGTCGGCGAATATCGTTGGAGAGGCATTGCCAAGAAGCAAGGCAAGCGCGAACGAAGCACAAACGCGGATGGGGCGGAAGAGCATCTGGTTGGCGCGCATGGGGCACCCCCGAGGGTAAGGAGCAAGGCAAACTTCCCACGATTGTGGGCGGAGGCGGCGGCATTGTAAAGCAATCGGAAGCGCAAGGGTGGCAGCTACCGAGAGGCAAACCCTTTGCACGACGGCGGTTCTTAGAGGGGCGCCGGGCCGAAGCTCCGGTCGCCCAAAATGCGCTCGCCCAAAACG